>JADLAB010000438.1 GCA_020848455.1 Polyangiaceae bacterium | reverse complement strand
GGCACGCTCGCCGAGGCCCGCGCCTGCTTCGCGGGGGCCGAGGTCGACGTGGTCGCGCTCGACGAGCAGCTGCCCGACGGCCGTGGTCACACGCTCTGCCCCGAGCTGCTCGCCCAGCGGCCGGCCACGAAGATCGTGTTCATGACCGCCTTTCCGGAGTTCGAGCACGCGCTCCGGGCCCTGCGCGCCGGCGCCTACGAGTACCTGACGAAGCCCTTCGAGCTCGCGGCCTTCCGCCACGTGCTCGAGCGGGCCCTGCAGACGCTCGACCTCGAGCGCGTCGAGCGCGTCGAGCGCTACCGCCGCGGGCGCGACGCCGAGCGGGTGGCGCTGGTCGGCGAATCGCCGGCGTTCGCCGAGGTGCGGCGCCTGGTCGAGCTCGCCGCGCCGGCGCCCGTGCCCGTGCTCATCACGGGCGAGACCGGCACGGGCAAGAGCGCCGTCGCGAAGGCCATCCACTACCTCGGGCCGCGGAGCGCCGAGCCCTTCGTGACGGTGTCGTGCGGCGCCTTGCCCGAGCACCTCGTCGAGGGCGAGCTCTTCGGCTGGGAGCGCGGCGCCTTCTCGGGCGCGATCGCGGCCCGCGACGGCGCCTTCGAGATCGCCGACCGCGGCACCCTGTTCCTCGACGAGATCGGCGAGCTGCCGCTCGCGCTGCAGCCGAAGCTGCTCGGCGTGCTCGAGGACGGCTGCGTGCGCCGGCTCGGCGGGCGCAGCGAGCGGCGCGTCGACGCCCGCATCGTCGCGGCCACGAACGCCGAGGTCGAGCGCATGGTCGCCGAGCGGCAGTTCCGCGCGGATCTCTACTATCGCCTCGACGTCGTCCACATCCACGTGCCCCCGCTGCGCGAGCGCGCGCAGGACATCCCGGCCCTGGCCGCGCACTTGCTCGGCCGCATGCGCGTCGGGCGCGACCCGCTCGCGCTCGCGGACGGCGAGAGCGAGCGCCTCGGCCGGCACACCTGGCCGGGCAACGTGCGCGAGCTCCGCAACGTGCTCGAGCGCGCGGCGCTCCTGCAGCGGCCGCCGCTCCGCCCCTCCGAGCTGCTCGGTCCCGCGAGGCCCACCTCTCCCCCGGCGGCACCCGACCTGCCGATGGCACCCGGGCCCGAGGCACCGTTCGCGACGCTCGCGGAGCTCGAGAGGCGCCACATCGAGGCGGCGCTCGCGCGCACGGGGGGCAACCTGGCCCAGGCCGCGCGCCTGCTCGGCACCTCGCTGTCCACCTTGAAGCGCCGCGTCGGGTCGCGCGCAGGCTGACCCGTCCAGCTTGACCCGCGCGGCTCGAAACGGGCCGGGCGCGCGCCGACCGCCCACCTGCTATCGGGGGCTTGCGACGCATCGGACCTTGGCCCGGCCCTTGCGATGTCCACCGGCAAGAGGTCATCCAGTGCCGGCCAGTCGAGCTGTCGTCCTCATCGTCGATGACGAGGTGCTGTTCGTGCGCAGCGTCGCCGACGGCTTCCGTGCCTACGAGGACAAGCTCGAGCTCCTCACGGCGCACAACGGCGCCGAGGCGCTCGCGATCCTCGGCCAGCGCCGCGTCGATCTCGTCGTCACCGACCTCAAGATGCCCGAGATGGACGGCTTCGAGCTTCTGGCGGCGCTGACGCGCACGCAGCCCGACACGCCGGTGCTGGTGATGACGGCCTTCGGCACGCCGGACATCGACCAGCGCCTGCGCGGTCTAGGCGTCCACCAGTACCTCGACAAGCCGCTCGACTTCCGCGTGCTCGCCGACCGCGTGCTGTCCACGCTCGAGGCGGGCGCCAGCGGCGCGGTCAAGGGCATCGCGCTGCCGAGCTTCCTCCAGATCGTGCAGCTCGAGCAGAAGTCCTGCTCCTTGCGCATCACCTCGCACGATCGCGAGGGTCGGCTCTACTTCGAGCGCGGCGAGCTCGTCGACGCGCACGCCGGCGGCTTCGTCGGCGACGCGGCGGCGCTCGAGATCGTGTGCTGGGACGACGCGCAGATCGAGATCGGTCCCACCCGGCACAACGTACCGCGCACGGTCGCCCTCTCGCTGACGGCCGTGCTCATGGAGGGCTTCCGGCAGAAGGACGAGGCCGAGCGCGGGGGGGAGGCGGGCGACCGGGGCGCAACGCCGGACCCGTACGAGGGCGCGGACATCGGCCCGGACTTCACCAGGGATTTCGGCTCGGACGACGAGCCACACATCGCGTTCGTGCAGAGCGCGACGCCACCACCAGTCACCGCGTTCGTGCAGAGCGCGACGCCACCACCACGCACGCCCGAACCGGGCGCCAAGGAGACCGAGAACATGGGAGCGAAGGACAAGTTGCAGGAGCTGACGGCGGTCGAGGGGTTCGCGGGAGTCGGCGTGTTCACGCCACTCGGAGAGGACCTCGCGCTCCTGGCCGGGAGCGTGACCAACATCAAGGACGTCGGCGTCCTCGCGAACAACGTGCTCATGAACGCCCAGAAGGCCTCGCTCGAGATGGGCGCCGGGCGCGGGCAGCTCGTGCACATCGAGGGCGAGAAGGCGCACATCCTGGTGCGCTGCCTGAACGAGGGCACGGACCCCCTGAAGAGCCAGCCGCAGCGCGCGCACATCCACACGGTGCTCGTGCTCAAGGCCGACGCATCCATCGGCATGGCCAAGCTGAAGCTCGGCCAGGTCGTCGACAAGCTCGCCGAGGACTTCCGCTGACGGTGGCCCGCCCCGGACCGCGCCCGGACGCGCGCGGAGCCGCCACGAGCACCACGTCTCGAATCGAGACAGGGGGCTCGTGGCGGCACCTCGGCGCCCGGATGCGCGGAGCCGCCACGAGCGGGCGCGCTCGCGCCGGGCGACACCGGCGCGGCCGCGCGATACGATGTCGCCATGCGCGCTCGAGCGAAGCTCCTGCCCTGGTTGTTCGGTCTCGCCGCCCTCGCCCCGGCTGCCGCGTGCGGGTCCAAGGGGGGTACTCCCTTCGACCCTACGACGACGAGCGCGGTCACCTTCGAGTACCCCATCGTCGATCAGGGTGCTCTCGTGATCGTGCTCGTCGTGGACGACGCCGACACGCCCGACGCGGCCGCGCTCCGGGGGCGGGTGCTCGAGGCCCTCGCCGGCTCCCTGCTCTCCGAGGTGGACGACCGCTTCGGCTGCGGCCCCGGCGATCCGGCCAGGTGGCGCCCGGCCGAGCTCCGCGTCGTCGTCGCTCGGCCGAGCGCACCCGACGCCGAGGCGCTCGTGACGCCGATCGACACGCCCGCCCTCGACTGGATCGAGCCCGTCGCGACCGTGGCCGACGCGGAGGCGGTGCGCGCCGCCACCGGACAGGTGCTCGCCGCGCGCCTCGCGCTTCCGGGCGAGACCTTCCGGCCGCTCCACGCCGCGCAGCGCGTGATGGACCTCCTGAGCGGCGCCCGGCCGCCCGAGGCTGCGTCCGAGACGGCGTTCGTGAGCTCGCTCCGGGAGACGACCTTCGTGCAGGTCGTCGTCGCGGGCACGCGTGACGACGAGGACACGGCACCGGTGGCATCCCTCGCTCCGGGCGTGGGCACGAGCTCGGCCGTCTACCTGGTCCCGACCACGGTCATCCTGCCGGCGACCGCGTTCGACTACGGCTGCACCCCGACGCCGGGTACCACACGCCTCGAGGCGTGGGACGCCAACGCCAGCCTCTACGGCTGGCCCTGCACCGACCAGGCAGAGTGGGACGGCATGCTCCGGGTGAGCTGGGTCGACTGCGGGCCGTGGTGCGAGAGCAACCCCATCACGGTGGACCTGGCGGGACGCGCCGCGTGCACGTTCTACGTCGACCAGCCCGATCTCGCGCAATGCGATCCCGTCTTCGGCTGGCGCGATCCGGACGGCACCGCGACCTTGGTCGACCACGCTGGCACGAGCTACCGCCGCTGCGAGATCGTGCAGCTCGAGGGCGCGGCGCTCGACAGCTGCCGCACCTCGCTCGCCTGTCCCGACTGCACGAGCGGCTTCTGCGTGACCGAGGTGCCCGAGCTCACCTACGGGACTTGTGGGCCCGGAGAGCACCGCTGGAAGCTGCGCTTCGTGGGCGGCGCGGTCGACGTCACGGAGGGCTACATCGGCGGGACGTGCCTGTCGGGGCTCGGGATGTAGGCGCGCCCGCGCCCCCGCGCGTAGCGCGCCCCCGCCGCGTACCCGCGCCCCCGGCGGACCGTCGAGGTGCCGGAGGCGAGGGCCTGCGGTGCGCTTTGGCTACCTACTTGCCGAGCGCGCCGAGCACCGTCCGGCGGTGACTCTCGAGCACCTCGATCGCACGACCGAGCCCCAGCTCGGCGGCGACGCTGACGAGCAGCGTCTCGGCGGCCGCGCCGGTGCCGGTCCTGAGCCCGCCCCCCGGGGCAGCGCGCAGGGCCGCGTGCAGCTTCCTCGAGCGGTCGACGGACCGGATCGTGTAGATGTACTTCTCGGTGAGCGCCAGCCCGGCGTCCTTGCCTTTGGCGACGATGTCCTTCGCAGGCAGGCCGGGGTGCGCGAGGATGAACTCGCTCTTCAGCGTGGGCTTCGTGGGCGTCTCGGTGGTGGCTCGGCTCTTTTTCGGCATCGGTGGGTCCTCTGGGCGTCCGCTGAACGCCCGTTTGTCATGCAATTGTATACAAAACGGCGCCCGACTCCACGGTTTCTGCCGGATTTCTCGCACCGGGTCCGAAGCGCCTCGGCGGCTCGTCCCCCGCGCGCCCGCGCACCGAGGCCGAGCCGCCCCCGACCCACCTTCGCGGGCCATAGGGAGCCGCACCCACCACCTTGGCCGCGCCGCGTCGACGCGCTCGCCGAACGCCGCCCTCGCCGCAGGGCCGCACGCTCGGTTGCCGAGCCTGGCCTGGGTGGGCTAGGCTCTCGTGGTCGACGCGCTCCCCGAGCCGAAGAGGCCCCGAACAAGCCAGCGAAAATACACACACGAGCCGAAGTGGCGGAATGGCAAACGCGGCGGATTCAAAATCCGTTGGTGGAAACACCTTGTGGGTTCGACTCCCACCTTCGGTACCAGGATTTCGGGGGGTCGGGCGGTCGGGCGGGGGCGTGGGGATGGGCGTCGGAGGGCGAGCCGTCCACCACGGGCATCGAGGGCGCCGTGCTCTGGATCTCCGCCGGCGAGTTCGCGCCTTCCGAGGCTGACCGCGGGCCGAGGATCATCGGCGTTCTCGGTTCTCGGTGACGCCCTCTCCGCGGAGAAGCTCAACGACGGGGTCGTCGTGCGGCTAACCGAGCCGCCCGAGGCCGAGGGCGATCGTTTCCTCCGAAACGCCGACCTCGTGCGCGTAGCTTTAGGAGACGAGGTCACGAACAGCGGCTGCCCGATCCCGGAACGCTTCGCAAAGAGCTGCGAGGGAGAGTGTCATCGGGGGATGGCTAGCTTCGCTTGAAGCGACCGTCAGAACCGCGGCGACGGCCAACGTTGTCGTCCCAGTCGCCCTTGTTGCCAGCAGCGAGAGCAGCTCCTGCGGCGGCGAGCCCGGCAAGCCCGAGAAGCCACAGTAGACCGTTCCCATCGTTCGACCGAGGAGGAGGAGGTGCCGGGTCGCGCGGCGGCGCTGGGACTGGCTGATCGACCCTGATGATCTGGCCCAGCGCGATGATCAAGTCCGCCGTCGCAGGTCGGAAGAACGGCAACGGCGAGACCATCCGGCGAAGCAGGTTTCTCAAGTTCTCCGGAATGTCCACTTGCGTCAGCTTGTCCGGCGAAAGGCTCCCAGTGAGCAACTCCGTTCCGATGATGCCGAGCGAGTAGGCATCAGCGCTGGTCGTGAACTGCGCCCCGGGCGCGCTCAGCTCCGGAGCCATGTAGCCAGGGGTTCCGCCCGGAGTCCGTGTCATCGGCAGTTGCGCGGTCTTCGGTCGCCGAGCGAGTCCAAAGTCAGCCACCTTGACGACGTAGCCGTCGACTCCGGGGCTTCGGCCGATGAGAAGGTTGTCGGGCTTCAGGTCGCGGTGAAAGCCGCCGACACTGTGGATGCCTAGCAGCCCCTGGGCCGCGTGGAGCAGCATCGTCGCAGCCTGCGGCCAAGCCGCCTTTCCCACGAACTGCCTGAGCGACCCGCCGTCGCAGTACTCCATCACGAGATAGGGGCGTTCCGCCTTGAGGTCGTAGCCGTAGATGTCGACGACGTAGCGATTGTTGATCTGGTCGATCAGCAGGCGGACCTCGCGCTCGAAGCGATCGAGGTCGGCTTCAGGGTCGAGAAGTTCCTTCACTGCAACCTGGCCGCCACGTACGTCGTCGTCGGCGAGGTACACCCTGCCGAAGGTGCCCCGCCCCAGCTCACGCACTTCACGCAATGCCATGGTTCAAGATTACAGCCGCGCCGACCTTGCGTCAACCGTCGGTTCACTCTCATTGACTGCGTATACCGTACGGTCTACGTTCGGACTCATGGAACCTGCCACAACGCAACAGACCGCCTTCCGCCTGCCGACAGCGCTGCTCGAACGGCTCGATGGTTACGCCGAGCGGCTACGCGCCGAGCAGCCTGGGATCACGATCACAAGGGCCGACGTCGTTCGCCTCCTGCTCACGAGGGCACTCGACGAGGTCGACAAGGTGCCGAGTAGGAGCGGTCTGCGGCGCCGTCGGTGACCCATGTCGACGCCCAAAAGAAAGGCGAAAAGGCGATCGCTCGTACATGCGGATCGACGCAAACCCGAGGCACCCCGGTTACGCCGAGAATGAGCGTCTGTGCGAACGTCTCGGACTTCGTTACCTCTGCGCCCTGACGTTGGATCTCAACGAGTTCTGTGCGGCGGTCCGGAAGCACATCAACCCTGTCTTCTTCGTCACGACCGGCCGCTTCCTGGTCCATGATTCCTTGGAGCAGTGCGGCCTCGGTCCGGCGGTTCTGCTTCCGCGTGAACAGGTCGACGAGGGCATCGCTCAGTGGGAGCCAGCTTGTCCCGCAGCTCGGTCAGGGCCAACGGGCTCCATGAACGGGGTCGGTCGAGCAGGATCTTCACCGCGTCGATGTGGTCCGGGTTCTCGGAACCTTCAAAGGGCGCACGAGGCCTCACGCGCACGATGGTCTTCTGTATCCGCTGCACCAACGCCGTCTCCCAAGGCGCGAGCTGAGGGCCCATCCTCGGGGGCATGAGCAACCAGGCCCTGTGGGCGGAGCGGGTGGCGGCGTGGCAGGCGAGCGGGGTGAGCTCGTACG
>JADLAB010000437.1 GCA_020848455.1 Polyangiaceae bacterium | reverse complement strand
TCGCGAAATGCGCGCGCGGCGGCCCGGGGGCGCTCGCGTCGCGAACTGCACGAGCGGGAGCGCCGCGGTGGGACGAGCGGTCACGCTGCGGAACACCCGCACGACCCTGCCGGGCGGGGACGGGTTCGCGGGCCAATTGACCCAGAGTCTGCTTGGTCGCGAGCGGATCGCCTGCGGGTCACCTGCTGGGCGCGGCGAAGTGGGCGAACGGCGGGTCTGCGAACGGCCCTAGCGACTAGCGAGGGCGCTTGGGGGGTGCTGGGCCGAACGATCTCATCGAGATCGTCTGCGTCGAGCTCGTCGGTGTCGTCGAGGTCGCCGGTCTCGTCCGGGTCGCCAGGTCGCCAGGCAGCCGCCGCGTCCGGGTGCGGGCAGGCCCTCGGCGGGCCCATGGCTTCGGCTTGTGGGCCCCGGAGATGCCACGGTAGAATGCCCCATGCCGATAGGCCGTACGAGGAGGAGCGGGGCGTCGACCGTGCGCGTGACACGACCGACGCCCGCGCGAAGCCCGAACGTGCGCGCGAAGGGGGTTGGCGGGCCCATGGTGCCGGTGCCGGTGCCGGTGCCGGTGCCGGTGCCGGTGCCGCAACCGCATCCGGGGCAGCCGGGGCCGCAGCCGCGCGTGCCCGTCACGCCCGTGAGGCCCCCGGCGCCGCAGCCGCCACCCGTGGCGACGCCGCCGGTCCGGCCGCGACCCGAGCCGGCGCCCGAGCCGGCGCCCGTGCCGGGGTGGCCCGTGCCAGCGACGCCCGTGCCAGCGACGCCCGTGCCTCCGGCGCCGGTGCCCGGGTGGCCCGTGCCGGCGACGCCATTTCCTGCCCCCGCGCCCCCGCCCGGCTCGATGCCGGATTGGTCGGCCACGCAGATCCTCGAGCAGGTCCGGCCACGGTTCGAGGCCTTCACCGTCGCCGGTTACGTCCTCGGCGTCGCGTTTCGGCAGCTGTCGCGGCCGGAGCGCTATCGCGACGAGCTCGGGTATCGGTCATTCGAGGCGCTGCTCGAGGCAGAGCGGCTCGGAAGCCGCATGACGGCGCACAAGTACTCCGAGGTGGTGTCGAGCTTCAGCCTCGAACAGGTGAAGGAGCTCGGCGGCATGGAGAAGTGCTATCACATCGTGCGCGGCCTGAAGGCCGAGAACCCGGAAGCCGATCCGCGTATCGCACTCGAGCCGGGGAGTCGCGTGGCGGGCCTCGACGTGCGCAGGTCGTCGGCGCGCCAGATCCGCGACGCGGTCCGCGGCCTGCGGCAGAGGCTGAGCCCGAGCGGCCGCCCCATCCGCCCCGACACGAGGCCGATGCGGCGCGCGGCGGAGCGACTCCGGTCGGCCATGAAGCGCGCGGCGATCCCGGCGCGTGTCCGCGTGCATCGCGAGGACGGGAAGCCCTGCGTGGCCGCGCATTTCGACGCGGGGCCGGCGCTCCGGGTCGCCGAGCTCGTGCGGGCCGGCCTCCTGCGCGCGACGCCCCCTCCGTGAGGCCGACGCGCGGCGCGCGACCGCCGCGCCGTCGAGGCGGCTTTACGTCAGGGACGGGCTACCTCGCGGCACTTGGGTAAGAGCACGAAGGGCGAGAGCGACCGAGAATGGCGCTCTCGAGGCAACGAAAGGCGCGAATCGACGCGCCCGAATGGGAAAGCCTCGCCCGCCCCCGCGCCCGCACTCGCTCCCCCTCACGCCCCCGCCCCCGCGCCCGCGCCCGCCCCCGCGCCCGCGCCCGCGCCCGCGCCCCCGCCCCCGCGCCCGCCCACGCACCCGCTCCCCCTCACGCCCGCGCCCCCCCCGCCCGCGCGGGGGCCGCCGTCGAGACGGCGCCGCCTTTCGACGTTCCGGGCGCGAGACGCGGCGAGACGCGGGTGGTACGCTCGCGGCTCGAAGCCGAAGGAGATTGCGATGCCGCGTCGCTCCGTCGTGGGCGTGCCCTTGGTGCTGCTCGGCGCCAGCGTGCTCTGGCAGTGCGGTTCGAGCGACGAGACGGAGCCGCCGCCTCCGCCGCCGCTCGATCCGGCCGAGTTTCTGCGGGCTCCGAAGAGCTGCGCGTACCTCTGCCCCAACTTCGCCTGCGCCGAGAACGAGACGCCGTACGCGTGCCCGGCGCTCGGCGACTGGGCGGCGCTCCCGCACGAGGCGGCCTGCCCGGCGTGGGACGGGCTGTACCCGGCTCCCGTCGCGGGGCAGTGCGCGGCGACCGTGCCGAGCGGCGCGGCGATCCTGCGCCCCGGCCCCGACCCCGGAAACCCGGGCGTCCAGGTCTTGCCCAACGGGCGCGCCGTCGAGCCGGCGGGCGCCGTCTGGATCTTCGACGACCCGGGTCTCGTCGGCGGCATGACGAGCGGCGTCGTCGCCGTTCCGGGCACGAGCTACGTGCTCGCGGTCGACACCGGCAGTCGCGACCACGCCGTGCGGGCCGTCGACACGAGCCTCGTCGGCGCCGGCGACCCGGTCACCGCGGTCGTCGCCTTCACCGGCCATGACTGGCTCGACAGCGGCCTCGCCTTCGTGCCGCCCGGGCGCGTGTACGTGCCCACGGCGTTTGGCGTCGTGCAGGCGCTCGCCTTCGACCCGGCGACCGGCGGGCTCGTCCGCGACGACACGGCCTCGCTGCCGTTGCCGCTCGACGGCGAGGGCAACCCCTGGGCGGTCGCGTCCGTGGCGGCCTCGCCCGACGGCCGCTACCTCCTCGCGGCGCCTGCCCTCGAGAAGACGCTCCTCGTCTTCGACATCGACCCGGCCTCTGCGACCTACCTCGCTCAGCTCAGCTCGGTTGCGCTCGGCTACGGCGACGGCTTCGCCGTCGCCTTCGACCCGCACGATCCCACGGGCACGCTCGCCTACGTCTCGCTCTCGGGCGGCTCGCGCGTCATCGAGATCGATCTCGCCGACCCGACGGCCCCGGTGAAGGGGCGCACCTTCGTCACCGACAGCGCGCCCGAGGGCATGGCCTTCCTCGACGCCCGCTGGCTCGTCGTCGCCAACGACTACGGCGAGACCCTCTCGCTCGTCGACCGCGTCGGCGGCACCGTGACGAGCGTGCCGGTCGAGCCGGGCGCGCTCGAGCGCGGGCTCGATCTGTCGCAGCTCGCGTGGGACGAGCCGCGCGCGCGGCTCTACGCGCTCTACGCCGGCATCGACGCCGTCGCCGCGTGGGACGTGGACCTCGCCGCGAGCCCGCCGCTCTTGACGCCGCTCGGCCAGGTGCCGACGGCGTGGTGGCCGAGCGGCATCGTCGTGCACCCCGACGGCTCGCTCACGGTGACGAACCTGCGCGGCAAGCCCATCGGCGCCCTGCTGTCGGGCTCGGACGACGAGGACAGCCAGATGCGCGGGAGCCTCCAGCAGATCCCGGCGCCGGGCGCGGCGGAGCTCGCGGCGGGTGAAGCGGCCGTGGCCGCGACCCTCGCCGTCGGCGAGCGCGCCGGCTACCCCACCGTCGCGTGCCCGCCCGGCGTCGACGACTTCCCCGTGCCGGCCACCAACGACGCGCCGTCCGAGCTCATCCGCCACGTCGTCTTCATCGTGCGCGAGAACAAGACCTTCGACGCCTTGCTCGGCGATCTGCCGAACGTCGAGGGCGATCCGAACCTGACGCTGAAGGCGAGCACGGCCGAGATGGAGGGCATCTGGCGCAACTTCCGCGACCTCGGGCGCGCGTTCGCCCTCTCCGACAACTTCTACAACCTGGCGGTCTCGTCGGTGCAGGGGCACCAGTGGACCACCTACGGTCGCACCACCGACTTCTGCGAGCGCACCTGGGCGGCCGGGCAGCGACCGATCCCCTTCTGCGGCATCACCCCGGTCGGCCGGCCGGACGAGGGCTCGATCTTCGACCGCGTGCAGGCGAGCGGCGAGCTCTACGCCTTGCTCGGCGAGATCGTGGGCGTGCCCCAGGAGCCCCCGGCCGACTTCAACCCGGTGGACGTCTTCTACCCGGGCGGACCCTTCCAGAACATCGGCTACAGCGACATCGAGAAGGCCTGCTACTTCGCAGGGCGGGCGCGCGTCGCCTGCGACGTCGGCTCCTTCGTCTACATGACCCTGCCGAACGACCACACGCAGGGCGTGGCGCCCGAGTCCCCGACCCCCGAGACGATGTGCGCCACCAACGACGAGGCCACGGGCATGGTCATCGACGCCATCTCGCACAGCCCCTTCTGGGCCTCTTCGCTCATCGTCATCACCGAGGACGATCCGCAGCAGGGCGGCGACCACGTCGACTACCACCGGACGCCGCTCGTGCTCGTCTCGCCGTGGGTGAAGCGCGGCTACGTGTCGCAGACGCACATCGACGTCGC
>JADLAB010000436.1 GCA_020848455.1 Polyangiaceae bacterium | reverse complement strand
GCGCCGGGGGCGCGGGCTCGTGCGCGGGGTGTGGCTCCCGCGCGTCCTCGCGGCGCTGCTCTTCGTCGCGCTCCTCGTCACGACCGACCCGACGAGCGCGCCCCTCTGGGCCCACACGGCGCTCGTCGCCGTGCCCTACCTCGCCGCGACCCGCCTGCGCGGAGCCCGGTGAAGTAGACGACCACGGAGCCACGGCACGGAGAGCTCCACGGAGGCGACAGGGTTCCGAGGCTCCGCGTCACGCTCCGTGACTCCGCGACTCCGTGGCTCTGCTCGCTCTCTTGCGCACGTGGCGGTCAGCCGCCGCCGAGGAAGACGTTCGCCGGCAGGCCGGCGCGCTCCCACAGGGCCGTGCCGGCGACGAAGAGCAGGAGCTCGGCCGTGCCGAGGTGCGTCACGAGGATGCAGTCGCGGGTCGTGAGCCCGCGCCGACGCGAGCGGTAGAACACGAACTGGGCCGCCGGGGCGCACAGCATGAGGAGCTCGCGCACGCCGACGGCGCGCGCGAGGAAGCCAGCCGCGAGGGCCACCGCGGACAGGGCGAGCAGGGCGTCGACGATGCGCCGCGCCACGACGGGGCCGTGGACGACCGGGAACGTCGGGATGCCCTCGGCGCGATCGCCCTCGAGATCGCGCAAGTCGTAGAGCACCTCGTACGAGAGCTCGAAGGGCACGAAGAAGAGGACGAGCACCGCGAGCGGCGCGAGCTTGCCCGCGAGCGAGCCGCCGTCGGCCGCGAGCGGATAGGCGAAGCACGTGAGGACGAAGAGCACGGCCGACATGAAGTTCTTGAGGAAGTAGAGCTCCTTGAAGCGCGTGCGCCCGCGGCGCGCGGGCAGGACGCGAAAGTTGTAGGCGAGACCGACGAGCTGCACGGCGAGCCGGTAGGGCGTGAGCGTCGGCCAGAGGAGGTGCGAGGCGGCGAGCGAGCCCGCGAACAGGACGACCGAGCCCCACACGATGAGCGCCTTCTTGCGCGCGACCGCCGCCGTGCCCGGGATCGCGTTGCGCAGGTCCTCGGCGATGTCCGTGACGCGGTTGACGACGTTGACGAGGAACCAGTCGAGGCCGACGAAGAGGGCCACGAGCCACGGGCGGCGTCCGGTGAGGACGAAGCCGAACACGACGCTCGCCGCCATCGCGACGAGCACGATGTGGTAGCGCGCGATGGCGAGCGCGTCCTCTACGCCCTGCCCCAGGCGCGACGCGCGCCGCACGCTCACGGCGTCGACGCGCGCGGCTCGACCACGAGATCGCCCGAGCGCGGATCGACCTTGAGCAGGTAGCGCGCGCCGTTCTTGCCGACGAAGGGCGCCGTGAGGTCGGTGTTGCTCTTCGCCTCGCCGACGAGGAACTTCAGGTACTCGCGGTCCTCGCCGTGGAGCGCCTTCAACTGAGCGATGCCTTCGGGGTCGCCGGAGAGTCGCATGGCCCATCCTAGCGCAGTGCGGCGTGCGGGCCCACGGGCTCCGTCGCGCGCCCGGCGTCAGCGCCCGTTCGGGTCGCGCGGGCCGCGCAGGAGCAGCCAGGCTCCGGCGCCGAGGCACACCGCGCCGACCCCGAGCGAGATGACGAGCAGGATGCTCTTGACGAGATCGCCCTCGAGGTAGGCGATGAGGTAGTGGGCGTTGAAGAGCACGAGGCTCACGCCGAGCAACAGGACCCCGTTGCGACCGCGCCGCTCCATGCGCCTAGCCCTTCACCGCGCCGGCCGTGAGCCCCGCGACGAGGTGGCGCTGCACGACGTAGAAGAGCGCCATCACCGGCAGGGACACGACGAGCGCGCCCGCCGCGAAGGCCGGCCAGTTCGCGCTGTGCTCGCCCACGTAGCGCTGCAGCACCACCGGCAGCGTGAACATGTCCTCGCTGCCGAGCAGTGTCGCTGCGAGGATGAACTCGTTGTAGGCGCTCATGAAGGCGAACAGGCCCGTGACGGCGATGGCGGGGCGCGCCGCCGGCAAGACCACGCGCAGGAAGGCTCCGAAGCGCGTGGCGCCGTCGACCATGGCGGCCTCCTCGAGCTCGACGGGAATCGACTCGAAGGCGGCGCGCAGCTGGAAGATCGCGAACGGCACGGCGGTCGAGGCGTAGCAGAGCACGAGGCCGGTACGCGAGTTCAAGAGGCCGAGCGCGGACAGGAGCATGTAGAGCGGGACGGCGCTCGCGACCGCCGGGAACATCTGGGTCGCGAGCAGCGCGCGCACGCCCGTCTTCTTGCCCACGAACTCGAAGCGCGCGAGCGCGTAGGCCGTCGGGATCGCGATGCCGATGCCCACGACCGCCGTGGCGCCCGAGACCACGAGCGAGTTCAGGAGCTGCCGCCCGAAGAGCCAGCTGCCGCTCGGGCTCGGACCCACGACCTCGACGAGGTGCTTCAGCGTCGGCTGCACCGGCACGGGCAGCAGGCGCGCCTCGGGCGTGTCGTTGCCCGAGAAGGCGAGCGCCACGACCCACAGCACCGGGTAGAGCGCGAACCCGACGAAGACGAGGATGAGCGCGTGCGCGCCCACCGACTCGAGCACGGCACGCCCGCGGCGCTTCACGAGGCCACCTCCGCCCGCGGCGTGGGCCGGCGCCGGGCGCGCCAGCGGCGCACGAGCCCGGGGAGCTCCGTGCCCGCGAAGAGGAGCAGGAAGATGAGCACGCTGTAGGCCGCCGCGAAGCCGTACTGCGCCTCGCGCGTGAACGCCCAGCGGTAGGCCTCGGACACGAGGATGTCGGTCTGGCCGTCGGGCTCGCCGCCCGAGACCAGGAAGACGACGTTGAACATGTTGAAGGTCCACACGGCGCCGAGGACGGCGGCCGGCATCACGGTCGGACGCAGGAGCGGCAAGGTCACGTGCCAGAGCCGCTGCCAGCGCGTCGCGCCGTCGACCTCCGCCGCCTCGAGCACGTCCTTCGGGATGGCGGTGAGGCCGGCGAGCGTCACGACCATCATGAACGGGAAGCCGAGCCAGATGTTGGTGGTGCAGTTCGCGGCGAAGGCCGTCGAGAAGCGCGAGAACCACGCGATCGACTCGAGATCGGTGCCGAAGACGTCGTTCACGGCCGAGAGCAGCGCCGAGACGGCCCCGAACTGTCGGTGGAACATGCCCTTCCAGGCGAGCGCCGTCACGTAGCTCGGCACGGCCCAGGGGATGATGAGCAGAACGCGGTAGAGCGCCTTCAGCCGCAGCGTGGGACGCGACAGCAAAAGGCCGAGCACGAGCCCGATGCCGAGGTGGAAGAACAGGTTGACGGCGGTCCAGGCGAGCGTGACGAGGAGCACGAGGTAGAAGGAGCCGCTCGCGAAGAGCGGCCCGCCGCGCGCCGTCAGGATCTCGACGAAGTTGTAGCCGCCCACGTAGGTGAGCTCGCCCGGGCGCCCCACGGCGAGCGAGATCGCCGCGCCGGCGAAGAGCGGCACGAACACGAGCACCCCGAGCACGACGACCGAGTGGAGCACGTACGCGTAGGCCGGGAGCGAGCGGCGCACGGACGCGCGGAACTCGCGCTGCCGCGCGCGGCGCACGAGCCAGAACGCGGCGGCGAGGCAGAGCACGCCGAGGATCGCCACGAGCGGCTCGGGCCGCGCGGCCGGGACCGCCTTCGGCCGGGCGTCGTCGAAGCGCTGCTTGGCCTCGGCGAGCGCCTCGGCGGGCGCGGTGTCGCCGCGCAGCACCTTCTTGATGGCGCGCGCGGCCGGCTCCCAGGTGGCGCGCATCGCCACCGAGGTCGGCATGGGGATCGCGACCCGCGCCTGCGCGGCGAACGCGCTCACGAGCGCGTCGGCGGCGAGGGCCGGATCGTCGAAGGCCCGGCGCAGCGCCTCGCCCTCGAGCAGGCCCTCGGCGTCGCGTCGCGCGGGGACGGCGCGTGCCTCCCTGCGCAGGACGGCGGTGCCCTCGGTCGAGGCCACGAAGCGCGCGAACGCCCGCACCTCGGGCCGGGCGGCGCCCGCCGGCGAGAGCATGAGCGCCTCGACGGTGAGCATGGGCCGGAGCGGCGTGCCGCCGGCAGCGCGCACCTTCGGCAGGGGGATCACGCGGAAATGCGGCGTTTCGGGCGGCAGATCGTTCGCGAGCCACGGGCCCGAGATCGCCGTCGCGGCCTTGCCCGCCGCGAACAGGCGCGTCACGAGCGCGCCGTCGGCGTCCGCGGGCACGACCCCGCGGTCGACGAGCGAGCGCACGAGCTCGAGCGAGCGCTCCGCCGGCTCGCCCACGAAGCCGAAGGCGTCGCTCGCGCCGGGCGTCGCGCCGGGCTCGCCCGCGGGCGCGAGGAAGCTGCCCCCGAAGGCGTGGAGCACCGCGGCGTGGAAGTAGGCGTTCTCGGCCTCGTAGGCGAGCGGGTACACGCCCTCGGGCAGGCGCAGCTCCGCGATCGACTCGAGATCGGGCGGGTCGGTCGGCACGAGCGCGTCGTTCACGTAGAGCGCGGCGCTCTTCAACGTGAGCGGCACGCCGTAGGCGACGCCCTGCTGCTCGACCGCGGCGAGCACCTCGGGCGCGAAGGCGCCCTCCTCGAGCGCGTCGCCCACCGGCGCGACGATGCCCCGCGCGCGGAAGTCGCCGAGCCGCTCGTGGGCGTCGATGTACACGTCGGGCCCGGCGCCGAGCGGGATCGCGGCCTGCAGCTTGGCCGCGAAGGCGTCGGCCGGCAGGGCGAGGAGCTCGACCGGCGGGCCCGGCCACGTCGCGACGAGCGCCGCGAGCGCGCGCTCCTCGTCGCCGCGGTAGGCGTGCCAGAGCCGGATGGGCGCCGGCCCGCGCTCCGCGGCGCAGCCGGGCAGGCCGAGCGCGAACAGCGTGACGAGCGCGGCGAGCGCCACGCGCACGAGGTGCGCTGGCGCGACGCGGGCGCGACCGCGACGCGGCGAGAGGCTGCTCATGTCGCGCGCGCGAGCGCGCGCCCGCTCGCGGGGTCGAAGAGGTGGATCCTCGGGGCGCGCAGCCGCAGGCTCGCGCCCGGGTCGAGCCGCTCGCTGCCGCCGAGCCGCACGACGAGCGGCTGCTCGCCGACGGTGGCGTGCGCGTAGGTCTCGCCGCCGAGCGCCTCGCACAAGACGACGCGCGCCGCGAGCGCGGGGGTGTCCGGGCTCGCGACCAGCTCGAGGTCGTGCGGTCGCACGCCGACCGTGACCTTCGAGCCCTTCGCGACCTCGCCCGCGAAGGCGCCCGGCTCGAGGGGCAGGCTCGCCCCGGCCCCGACCTCGAGCGCGAGCCCGGTGCCTGCCGCGCGCGCGTCACCGCCCGCCGCGACGCGCGCCTCGAGGAAGTTCATCGCCGGGCTCCCGAGAAAGCCCGCCACGAAGCGCGTCGCCGGCCGATCGTAGATGTCGAGCGGCGCGCCGCTCTGCTC
>JADLAB010000435.1 GCA_020848455.1 Polyangiaceae bacterium | reverse complement strand
GTTGGTCTCCGAACCCTCTTGGCGTTCTTCGCAAGCACCAATAGATCAGAGACCTTCATGCACGTCGATCCCTTAAGTGCGCGATCTTCAGCCGAACACGCGCGCAGATCGTGGGGAAACCTCAGCAGCCGCTTGAAGCTGCCCATGCGCCTCAGTCGGGCCCTCGTTGCTCGGGCCCTTCCTGTGGCGCCTGGCAGCTTGGGCCTGGGAGTTGATGGTCGCGGTCCAGTCGCCGCGCTCGTGGCGCGGCGTCGTCTCGTGCCAGCGGTCCTCGATCCAGCCCGTGAAGCTCGGGCAGACGGCGCACGCCGCGCAGAACGACCCCATCGTGGGATTCGAGGCGAACGCCTGGGTCGCCTCCGCCGGACACCCGGCCGCGGGTGCGGGCGGCGGAGGAACCGCGGATGGCTGCGGCGCCGCCGAGGCCGCCGATGGGACGGGCGGCGTCGGCGACGACGGCCCCGGGCCGGGGCATGCCACCGCGCCGACGGCGAAGACCCCCAGCGCCCCGTGGCGAACGGCGAGACCCAAGCGTTCGAGGGCGGTTCGCACGAGCGGAGCCTAGGCGACCCGAGCGGCTCCCGAAAGCGGGCTGGCCAGTCGGTGGGCTACGTGCTTCACGGCCACGGCACGTCGTGTCCGCCCGCTAGCCCGCAGAGGAGCCGAGCGAGGCGTAGACCGCCTGCAGCGCCGCGGCGCGATGCTGCCAGGTCGCGTGCTCGCGGACCCAGGCGCGGGCCGCGTGGCCGAGCGCGCGACGGCGCCCGGGGTCGTCGAGGAGCGCGAGGATGCGCTCGGCCAGGAGCCTCGGGCGCGGCGCGGCCACGAGCTCGCCGCGCTCGGGCGTGACGATCTCGCGCACGCACGGCAGATCGGTGACGAGCACCGGACGGCCCGCGGCCATGTACTCGTAGAGCTTGATCGGGCTGCAGCCCTGGGCAGCGTTGCGGTGGTCGCGGCGCAGCGGCGCGACGCAGAGCGCGGCGCCCGCCACGGCGCGCGCGAGGCTCGTCCGGTCGAGCGCGCCGGCGAGCGACACCACCGACTCGAGGCCGAGGCGCCGCAGCAGGCGCCTGAGCTCGAGCTCCCAGCGGCGCCGCGCCGGGCCCGCGAGCACGAAGCGGAGCCTTCGCTCGCGCGCCGTGCGCCGTGCGGCCATGACGAGCTCGGCCACGCCCTGCCACGGAGCGAGGGTACCGGCGTAGAGCACGGTCGGGGGCTCGGCGGGCGCCTGGCTCGCGTCGCCGGCGTCCGCGTCGCCGACGTGCGGGTCCGCGGCGTTCGGGATCACGAAGGACGGCGTCCCGGGCGGCAGGCCGTGGTCGCACAGGTAGGCGAGCGTCGTTCGGCTCTGGGTGATGACGGCGTCGGCCGCACCGAGCGTGCGCGCCTCGAGCGCCCGGAGGCGGGTGAGCATCGCGGGCGAGGTGCCGACGGCCGGGTAATGGTAAGGCAGCTCCACGCTCGGCAGGCCATTGGCCTCGAAGATGGCGGGGATGCCGCGCAGAGCCGCGTAGTCGAGCGCGGCCTGCCCCTCGAACACGCCGCGAAAGTGCACGACGTCGGGGCGGATCGCCTGGAGCTGGCGCGCCACCTGGTCGCGGAACGCGAGCGCGCGCGCGAGGAAGTTCGGCTCGAGCACCGCCAGCGGGTGGAGCGTGACGCCCGGCGGGGCCTCGGCGGTGTCGCGCGCCGGCAGGGTCAAGAGGTGGACCTGCCGGCCCGAGCTCACGAGCGCCCCGAGCATCGCGGCGATGCGGGTGCCGGAGCCCTTGGCGCTCGGGAACGGCTCGAGCGCGACGTAGGCGACCCGGCAGGACATCGCGGGGTAGCTACCACTGCGGGCGCGAGGTGTCGCGGGCGGGCGATCTGATAGGATGCGGTCGTGGCTACGTCGATGGCTCCGCGCGATGCCAACAAGCGGGTCGCCCTCCGGGGCACCCACGCCGAGGTGACCGCGCGCTGCGACGCGCTCCACGCGACCGACAAGCGGACCGAGGCCTGGAAGAAGGCCCTCATCGTGGGCTTCGTCCTCAGCGGTGTCGGGGCAATCATCGGCCTCGGGCTGAAGAAGCAGCCCGTGGTCGCCGTCGCCTGCAGCGTGGTGCTCGTGGCGCTCGCCGTCGTGTGGTTCGCGATCCGCCACCACGACATCGAGGACCGCAAGCTCGAGACGGCGGCGACGCTGCTGCGCGCGCTCGGCAGCGAGCTCGACGTGGGCCGGCCGATCGAGCTCGACCTCGACTTTCGCATCTACAACAAGACCCTGCCCACCGACGCCTGGATGGCGGTGCGCCTCATGCTCGACAACGGGGTCGGCCTCGAGCTCCGCGTCACGACGCGCTTCAAGCGGAAGTCGAGGTCGAAGCGCAAGTACACGAAGATCAAGGACCGGCTGCAGGAGCTCGTCACCATCACCTACACGCCGCCGAAGGGCAAAGCCTTCAGTCCCGACGCCGCGGCACGGCTGCGTCCGGTCGGCACGCCGACCCTGTGGCCGCGGGGCGCGCGGCTCGCACCGCGGGCTGCGACCTTCGTGTACGCCACGGCGCCGATGGTGCGGCTCCGTGCGCGCGGCGGCTGGCAGAACGGCATGCTCGGCGGCCTGGTCGACGGGCGCGCCGCCGTGGCCGCCGTCATCGCGAGCTACGGCGCGCTCTCGGCCGCGGGTGCGGGCGCCGGAGCCTGAGCGTGTACGACGTCGCAGCCATCGCCGAGACCGCGGCGCTCCGCGAACCGTTGCGGGCGAGCGTGAGCGAGGGTGTCGCGCCGACCTACCTGCGCTCGGTCAAGATCAAGCTCACCGCCCGCTGCAACCTGACCTGCGTGATGTGTCGCTACGGCCGGGGCTTCGCGCCGCCGGAGCTCGACGAAGAGCGCTGGCGGGGCGCGCTCGGCGAGATGGCAGCGCTCGGCTGCCGCAAGGTGCACTTCTCGGGCGGCGAGGTGCTGGTGCGCCCCGACTTCGAGCGGCTCGTGGGGCGCGCGGTCGAGGTCGGTCTCAAGGTCACCCTCACGAGCAACCTCACGCTCCTCGGCCGCGCACGCGCCAAGGCGCTGATGCGCCACGACCCGAGCTCGATCTCGACCTCGCTCGACGGCGCGACCAGCAAGACGCACGAGCGGATCCGGGGGATCCCCGGGAGCTTCAAGCGCACGCTGCGGGCGCTCGAGCGCCTCGTCGCGGAGCGCGAGCGGCGCCGCGGCCGCACGCGCCTGCGCGTCAACTTCGTCATGATGCGCCGGAACTTCGACGAGTATCCGGACGTCGTACGCCTCGCCGCCGAGCACGGCGCGAGCGACGTCGTGCCAATGCCCGTCGACAGCCGGCGCGACGAGCTGCGGCTGAGCAAGCAGCTCATCCGCCATTACAACGAGCACGTCGCCCCACGCGTGGCCGAGGCGCGGGCGCGCGCGGGCATGCCGCTCTCGGAGCGCGCGCTCCATCCCTTTGGCCGGGACCCGGACGAGCTCAGCGCGTCGGCGCTCGGGCGCTACGCCGCCGACTACTACCAGGACCACCTCTGCTACGCCCCGTACCTCCACCTCTTCGCCGCGTGGGACGGCAAGATCTACCTGTGCTGCATGACGAACGGCCGCATCGAGCCGCTCGGCGATCTGCGCCAAGAGGGCGTGCGCGAGATCTTCGTCGGCGAGCCCTTCCAGCGGCTCCGCGCCGAGATGCTGCGCGCCCGGCTGCCCTCCTGCCACGCCTGCGACATGTTCCTCGACGAGAACCAGGCCCTCGCCGCCGCGCTCGGGCCGCCGCCCGCGCCGGCGACCGCGCGGCGCCGGCTGGCGCTCGCCGTGCTGCCGATGGGCCGCTAGACGACCGCGAGGACCCTTCGCGCGACCACCTCGGCCGGCAGCACGTCGACCAGCCGGGGTGCGCGGCCCGCGCCCGTGACGAGCCGGGCGACGAGGCGCTCGAGGGCGAGGGGACCGTCGACCGTGCGCCCGAGCGCCGCGGCGCGCCGCCGCTGATCGTCGTGCGAGCGCGCACGCGGCAGGGCGACGTGCCACGCGCCCTGGGTGTGGGCCTCGTAGGTGAGGTTGAAGCCCGCCGCGCCGACCACCACCTTGGCGCCGAGGAAGCTCGGCGGCAGCGGAAACGCCGGCCGATCCACGCCGGGGGCGACGAGCCGCCCCTCGGCCGCGAGCGCGACGCGCATGCCCTGCTCGCCGAGGCGCAGGGAGAGTCGGCGCAGGGTCGGCACGAGGGCAGGCTCGCTCGCGACGACGAGCACGTCGACGGGAGACGGCGTGGGCGCGAGCGGCCGGGTGACGGGCCCCAGCGCCTCGGCCGCGACGGCGCGGGGCAGCCAGCCGAGGTGGGGCTCGAGATCGAGCGCCAGCCGGAGCTGCCGCACGCCGCGGAGGAACGACTCGCTCGCGGCGTCCCGGCGGCAGCGGAGCAGGCCGACGCGCGGCGGGCCGGCCGGGCCCAGGCACAGCTCGCCGAGCAAGCCCTCGGGGAAGGTGTCGACGAGGAGCACATGGACGGCGTGGCGCTCGCAGGTGTCGAGGACGAAGCGGCGCAGGGCCGCGGCGTCGCGCGGCCGTGGACAGGGGACGCAGGGCACCCCGAGGAGCGCGGGCACCTCGACCGCCGAGCTCGGCACGAGCACGCGCGCCTCGGCGCCGCAGCGCCGGAGGGCGGCGGCGAGCACACTGCCCCGTACGGCGTGCCCGCGGCCGCCTCCGAGCGCGTAGACGAGCACGCGCGCGCTCAGGTGCCCTGCCAGGGATCGTCCACGCCGGCGCCGAAGCGACCCTGCTCGTCGAACAGGCGGTAGTCCGCGGGACCGTAGGGGTCGCCGTAGCCTGGGTGGTAGTACCAGTAGAAGTAGGGGTCGTCGCGCAGGTGCACGAGCGACTGGCGCCACCCGGGATCGCGCAGGGCCGTGCGCGCGCAGGCGACGCACACCTCGCGCGTCGCGACGGAGCGGGCGTGCGCGCGGCAGATCGGTCGCTGGCACTGTGCGCAGGCGAGCTCGGCGGCGGCACGACACGCCTTCTGGAACAGGATCCCCGAGGTCTCGCGGCAGCGACTCATCGGGCGAGCTCCTCGACGAAGAGCATGCCCGCGACGCGCTGCTCGAAGGTGAGCTCGGTCACGCCGAGGAACGCCGCGGCCTCGGGGCGGATGCCCCCACCGACGGCGCCCACGTCCTTGCCCGCCCGCTTGACCACCATGCGCTCGGCCCCGACCACGACCGTGATCTCCTCGCCGCCGAGCTGGCCACCCGGACCGTGGGTGTCGAGCTCGCCGAGCGGCGTGTCGTTGCGTGACAGCTTGTAGCCAGCGCCCTTCCGCTTGGCGGTGGCCACCTCCGTCTCGTCGCCCTCGTAGATCTTGAAGCCGTAGTCCTTGGCCTTGGCCTTGGCCCGCGTGGCGCCCGAGGCGTCGGACACCTTCACGCGGTCGGCCTCGATCTTGAGCTTGCCGCGGTCGGCGCCCCCGGCCGAGAGCGCGTAGCCGTCGCCCTTCGGCGTCGCCTCGGCCCACACCGTGCCGTCGCCGAGCACGAGCTCGAACGCGACGCGCGACCGCGGCGCCTGGCGGGCGGTCGCGTCGCCCGCGCCAGCCGCGCCGGAGGCCGCGTCCGAGGAGCATGCACCGACGGTCGCCAGGAGCGTGACCACCCACCCGAGCCGCATGCCGCGCACCTTACAACAGGGCCCGACCGGAGTGGCGCCCAACCGCCGCACCCCGACTACGCGAGCGTGCGCCGGAAGCGCACGACGGCGATGGACATCAAGAGGAGCGCGATGCCCGCGAGCGACGCGAGGGGGCGGGCGATGTCGGCCAGGCCCGCGCCGCGCAGCAGGATCGAGCGCAGGATCTCGATGTAGTAGCGCACCGGGTTGAGCCAGGTGATGGGCTGCACCCAGGCGGGCATGGCCTCGATGGGCGTCATCATGCCCGACAGGAGGAAGGAGGGGATGATGATGAAGAAGGCCCCCATGAGGGCCTGCTGCTGCGTCTTGGCGAGGGTGCCGACCACGAGGCCGAGCCCGAGCGTGCCGATGAGGTAGACGAGCGCGGCGCCGAAGAGCAGCGGGATCGAGCCGCGCAGCGGCACGTCGAAGACGACGTTGCTGACGACCAGGATGAGCGCCTGATCGACGAGGCCGAAGAGCGCGTAGGGCACCGTCTTGCCGATCATGAGCACGACCGGCCGGATGGGCGTCACGAGCAGCTGCTCCATGGTGCCGACCTCGCGCTCGCGCGCCAGGCCCATCGCGGTGACGATGGCGGTCACGATGAGGAGGATCGACGCGCCTGTGGCCGGCACGATGAAGATGCGGCTCTTCAAGGACGGGTTGTAGAGCAGGCGCGGCTCGAGCACGACGCGCGGCACGGCGATCTCCATCCCCGCCGGGAGCCGCGCCTGTGCGAGGCGGGTCGCCGCGAGGAGCGTGTACTGCTCGACGGCCGCGCTCGCGGCCACCCCCCGCACCGGATCGGAGCCGTCCACCAGCACCTGCACCGTGGCCGGCACGCCGGCCGCGACGTCGCGCCCGTAGCCGCGCCGGATGACGACCGCCACCGTGGCGCGGTTGGCGGTGAGCGCCGCCTCGGCCTCGGCCACCGAGTCGAGCCGCTCGACGACGAAGGTGTCGTCGGCCGCGAGCCCCTCGACGAAGGCGCGGCTCGCGGTGCTCCGGTCGTCGTCGACGACGGCCGTGGCGGCGTGGATGAGCTCGATGTTGGCGGCGAAGCCGAGGAGCGTGAGCTGCAGCACCGGGATGCCGAGCACGACCGCCATCATGCGCCGGTCGCGAAAGGCCTGGAGCAGCTCCTTCCTGATGAGCGCGAAGAGCGCGGCGAGGAAGGTGGCCCGCTTCGTCACGCGATCCTCCGGCGGAAGCGCGCGGTCGAGATGGCGATGACCACGACGGCGAACACGGCGAGCGCGACGCCGTCCCACACAAGGTCGCCCGGCTCGACGTCGCGCAGCATGATGCCGCGCACGGCGTGCATGTAGTGCCGCACCGGCAGCACGTTGGTGAAGAGCCGCAGCGCCGTGGGCATGTTCTCGACCGGCATGATGAAGCCCGACAGGAGCACGGCGGGCAGCATCGAGCTCACCGC
>JADLAB010000434.1 GCA_020848455.1 Polyangiaceae bacterium | reverse complement strand
GCGAGGCGATTTGCGCCTGGGAATCGCTACTTACGACCGGCCGGCAGGCGCTCGGGGCGAGCTCTCTGTTCACGAGAGATCCATCGGCGGCGCGAACGGGCGAGTTGCGGGGGGCGGGCGGCGGGATCTTGCCCGGCTGGCTCGTCGCGTCCGCTCAAGCCGACGCGGGTCGAGCCACCGTCTTGGTCGCTGGACACGGGAGATACATGCGTTCAGTATTGGCAAGCCGCCGTCAACGAGCGGCCGACGTCACGAGGACCCGCCGGTCCGGCGACTGGTTACCACCGTCTGCTCGGACCCGCCTGGGCGAGGAACAGACGCATGGGTAGGCGCAAGTACAGACCCGATCCGCTTCGCGAGATCGAGCACCTCACCGTCGACAAGTACGCAGTCATCCAGCAAGCGGTGCGACTGGGGTTCGCCGGCAGCCTCGACGCGCGTTGGCTCGACGTGCAGCGAGCGCGCCTGCGTCTCGCGAAGGCGCACCTCGATGCCGCTGAGAAGCTCAACGCAGCGGGCACGAAGGGCAAGATCGACGAGATCAAGCGCGGCGTCATCAGCCGGGCCTACTACGCGATGTTCTGCGCGGCGCGCGCGGCGGTGAGCTACCACCTGAAGCAGGACGTCGACGGCCACGAGGAGGTGCAGAAGAGGCTGCGTCAGTGCGTGCCCCTAGCCGGCGAGGCACGCGACCGTGTCATCGCGAGCCTTCACGTGCATCGCGTTTGCCGCAACAACGCCGACTACTCACCCTTCTACCCCGGCCTCCTCGGTCGTGACGCCCGGGTTGCGATCACCGCAGCGAAGGCTACGATCCGAATCTGCGAACTCTGGCTGCCCCCGGCGGCGGAAGGCGGTGAGCCATGACGACCCATCGAGCCAGCACGGCCGCACGGCGACCGCTGTCGCCCGTCACGAAGAACGAGGCGGACCGGCTCCTTGCCTCACGAACGGCCCTGGCCCAGTTCGTGATGACCGCGTTCAGGGACACGTTCGGCGCGGACATCGACACGGTCATGTTCGACGCGTTCCCCGACGGCTTGTGGCTGACGCTGGTGACCCCGGCCGCCGTGCGCCCCGCTCACAACCTCTGGGCGATGGATCTCGCCGAGGTGCTGCGCGAGGCAAGTGTTCCGATCCACGTCGTGGTTCGCAGCCAGGCCGACTTCCACGAGTAGGCGGCGCGCCGCCGATCCCGTTGGGGCCGCGCTGCGACGCGCCAGTCACCGAGCGCCTCACGCTGCTGCGAGCGAGATCCTCGGTGCCGCCGCCCGAGCCGCGTGGCAGGATGTCCCGGTTCGAGGCGCCGCAGTGTCCGTGAAGGTAGGCTTGACGCAGGATCCGCGTGCACCGGTGCTCGAGGAGCACCTGCGGGACCACCGACGTCGGTTGCTCGACCTCTCGAACCGGAACCGGCTCCTCAACTTCAAGCACTCGAACCGCGCGCGGACCCACATCCGCGTGATCGACGAGCAGCCGGAGTTCCTCTACCGGACGATCGTGGAAGGCCGGACGCTCGCCTTTCGCGCCGTGCCGGAGCCGGCGGCCAAGGAGGGGCGTGTTCTGCCGGAGGTCGCCGAGACGGCGCGGGCAGCGAAGCTGAACACCGACTTCGAGCTGCCGGCTCCGGCAGCCGAGCCTGCCCTCGTGGACGAACGCCACGAGGATCGCTTCATCCAGACGCTGCACTACCCCGAGGACATGGAGCGGAAGCTCCGGGCGATCCAAGATGCGGCCCGCACGGCCCTCGAAGAGACGGGTGCCCCGACTCTCTACGGTGCGTTCGGGTTTCTCGAGTGGTACGAGGATGACCACGCGCAGACGCCCCTTCTCGCGCCCCTGCTGCTGCATCCACTCGAGATCGTGCGGAAGCTTCGCACGGGCAAGTACGAGTTCAGCGTCACATCCGCCGACGACGAGACGCAGACGAACATCACCTTGGCCGAGCGACTGAAGGTCGGCTTCGGGCTCGTGCTGCCGACGCTCGACGAGGGCGAGGGGCCCGAGGCGTACTTCGCGAAGGTCGCCGCGCTCGTTGCGGGCTTCAAGCGGTGGCGGGTCCGGCGCTTCGTCACGATCGGGATCTTCGCCTTCGCGCGACTCGTCATGTACCGCGACCTCGACCCCGCGACCTGGCCCTCCCGGGCGCTCGAGAGCCATCCGCTTCTGCTCGAGCTGTTCGGCGGTCGGACCATGTCGGCCGCGGACGCCGAGCCGCCGGGCTGGGACCTCGACGCTCAAGAGGACGCGGGAAAGGCACCTTTGCTGATTGCCGATGCGGACAGCAGCCAGGTGGCGGCGATCGCGGACGCCTTGACGGGCCGAAGCCTGGTCATCCAGGGCCCGCCGGGCACCGGGAAGAGCCAGACGATCACGAACCTCATCGCGGCTGCACTCGCCTCCGGCAAGCGCGTCCTGTTCGTCGCCGAGAAGATGGCGGCCTTGCACGTGGTGAAGAAGCGGCTCGACGACGCCCAGTTCGGTCGGTTCTGTCTCGAGCTCCACTCCGTCAAGGCCCGAAAGAAGGACGTTCTCGCGGCGCTGCGGAGCCGGCTCGAGCCCGCCGGCGCGCCGGGCGCCGCGCCCGAACTGGGCGCACGGACCGAGCAGGTCCGCGACCTTCGCCGCCGACTGAATGCGTACGTGGCGACGCTGCGCGAGTCCGTTGGGGCGAGCACCTTCAACGTGCAGCAGGTCTTCGGGCATGCCGAGCGGGCGCGTGGGCTGGCCAACGGCCTACCCACCGACGTCACGACGGTGCCGATCGTCGGTGCCACGACCGCGACGCCCGCCCAGATGGACGAGGCTCGCGCCGTCCTCGAAGGGCTGCGCGACCGGGCGGCAGCCCTCGCACCGCATGTGGCGCGGCATGGCGGGTACCCCTGGCGATTCGTGCAGGCGGCAACGGACTCGCCGGCGACGCGCCGGCAACTGCTCTCGGACGCCCAGGCGTGCGAGGCTGCGCTCGGGCGCCTCGAGGCGCAAGTCGCCGCGGTCCCACCGCCTCGCGAGTGGCACCTTGGCGATGTCCGCGTGTTGCTGCGGGCCATCGAGAAGCTTCCTGCTTCGCTCGAGGCCGAGGATGCCCTCGTGGTCCACGCGCCCACCCCGGAGGCACTGCGGACCCTCGAGACCGGTGTCGGGCGGGTCGAAGAGCGCGATCACCTGCTGGCGGAGCTGGCGCGGTCCATCTCGGACCCACGAGCGGCGCTGCGGCACGTGGCGGCAGTGGGCGACCTGGCAGTCGCTGCGGGTCGGCTGTCGAGCCAGGACCTCGCGATTCGGGAGCTCGAAGCCCGAGCCAGCGCGCTCCGGTCGAATGCGGAGCGGGCGCTGCGCGTCAGTCCCCGCGCGACGAAGTTGGCTCGTGTGGTCGGCGTCGACGGGGCTCCCGCCGTCGGGTTCCTCGGGCAGATCTTCACAGCGGCCGCGAAGCTCGCGAGTACGGACCGCGCCGTGCTCCTCGCGCGAACGGAGGGGGCGGTCCGCGAGGAGTCGCGGAGTTCCCTCGAAGCGGCCGCTCGACAGGCGGCTGCCGCCCGGGAGCTCCGCGACGAGCTCGCGGAGCGCATTCGCGTCCCCGAGGGGGCGGACGAGGCTGCCCTGCGCGGGCACGTTCTCGCGCTTCGGTCCGCGGGTTTCTTCGCGTTCTTCTCGAGCGCCTTCCGTGCAGCGCGTGCCCTCCATCGGCTCTGGGCCGGCGGCGCGAAGCATCCCAACTCCGTCATGGCCGACGACTTCGAAGCCGCGGCTGATCTCGTGGAGGCGCGTGCCGCGCTCTCGGCCGACGAGCTGCGCCGGATCGGCGGTGCGAAGTTCGCCGGTGCGGACACCGACTTCGCCCTGCTCGCTCGTGTAGCGGCCTTCGCGCACGAGGTTCGGACTGCGCTGCCCCCCACCGATGAGCGCAGTCGGAAGCTACGCGACCTCGTGCTGCAGGGCGACATCGATTCGCTCGACGCATTCGTGGCGCTCGCGACCGACCGTGGCGGCTGCGAACTGAAGGAGGTCGTCGATGCCATCGCGCACCGCGAGGCGACGGACCTCGAAGAGGAGGCGGCGCGACTCCAGTCCGAAGCCGCGCTGCAGGAGGACGTGGCTCGCCAGGCGCGGCGATTCGGCTTGTCGCCGGAGGTCCGCGTCGGAAGCCTCCGCCAGGTGGCCGAGCTCCTCCGCCGGCTGGCCGAGGTGGAGAGCGAGCTCGAGGCGCTCGCGCAGCTCCCCGGTGGCGCGCCCGTCGCGCAGGCGCCGGCGCCCGCGCTCGGTCGGGCGGTCGCCGCGGCGCAAGCGCTGCACCGCGCCGACTTCGATCCCGTGACACTGGGAGGGATCTTCGCGCACGCTCCCGTTTCCCAGGCTCTCGAGCTGCAGCGCGCGCTCGGCGGCATGGGCAAGGCCCTGACCGAAATCGACGAGCGGCGCGTGCGCCTGGGCGGGGAGCACTTCGTGCCGCACGAGCTCCTCTCCGAGGCGCGCACACTGCGCGAGGTGCGGAGCGCGCTCGGTGCGGCGCTCGGCAACGAGGGCCTGCTGGCAGGCTGGCTCGAGTATCTCGCGGCGCGCGCACGCGCCTGGCGAGCGGACACGGCGCCGCTCGTCGAGCGTTTCGACGCCATGCGCCTTCCGTACGACGGACTTGTCGAGGCCTACGACGCATGCCTGTTCCACTCGTTGGCGACGGCCGCCTACCAGACGTGGCCGCTCCTGGGGGCGTGGTCGGGGCTCGACCAGGAAAGGGCGGCTGCCAGCTTCCGCGGTCTCGACCGCGAGCTCCTACGGCTCCAGCAGGAGGCGCTCGCCGCTCGCCTCGCCGCGGTCAAGCCCGACCCGGGAAGGAACGTGGGCCTGCGGAAGGATCTGACCGGCCGTGCGCTCCTCGAGCACGAGCTCGGCAAGAAGAAGAAGCACATCCCCGTGCGACAGCTGATGGAGCGTGCGGGCGATGCGATCACGGCGCTCGCGCCGTGCTTCATGATGTCGCCGATGTCGGTCGCGCAGTTCCTTCCACCCGGCGCGCGCCAGTTCGACATGGTCGTGGTCGACGAGGCGTCGCAGATGCGACCGGAGGACGCGCTCGGCAGTCTGGCGCGGGGCCGGCAGCTCGTCGTCGTCGGCGATCCCATGCAGCTGCCGCCGACGAGCTTCTTCGACCGAATCGATGCCGACGACGAGCCGCTCGAGGACGACGACGACACGGATGAGAAGTCCGATGCCGAGTCGATTCTGGATCTCGCTGGCGGCATCTACCGGCCCGTGCGCGACCTGCGCTGGCACTACCGGTCGCGACACGAGAGCCTGATCGCCTACTCGAACCGCGCCTTCTACG
>JADLAB010000433.1 GCA_020848455.1 Polyangiaceae bacterium | reverse complement strand
TCGCACCCACCCGCCCGCAGCCACACCTCGCGCCCGACCACGCGCGCGACGACGCCCGCCTCGCTCGTGGCTGCTTGCCATTCGACGCTTCGCGCCAGATTGTCCATGTCTTCTCCGGGTAGCTTTTGGCTGTTAGCTGTTAGCTGTTAGCTGTTAGCTGTTGACCCCGGGACCGGCAGGCCAGTCCTCGGCCTTGGCCAGCTCCGCCTCGTCGGCGAGGGCGACGGCGCGGTTACCGGTGAAGATCGCCCGGTCGTCGGTCACGCGATGAAGGCGCGCCCGGAAGAGCTTGGCGCCCGAGAAATCGCTGCCGGCGAGGTCCGCGTGCGAGAAGTCGGAGTAGGTGAGGTCCGAGGCCGAGAAGCGCACCTCGCGACAGTGAGCGTGGGCGAAGTTGGCCTGATAGAGGTCCGCGCCGGCGGCGTCGACGCGCTCGAGCCGCGCGCGCTCGAACGACGCCTGGTGCAGGTTGGCGTTGCGGAGGAGCGCGCCCGAGAGGCTCGCGTCGATGAAAAGCGCGAGGGGTGCCTCGGCGCGCTCGAGGGTGGCGCCGTCGAGCAGAGCGTCCTTGAAGTTGCACTGCCGGAGCGTCGCGGCCGCGAGGTTCGTCTGCCGGAGGTCGGCCTTCGTGAACTGCGAGTACGTGAAGCTCATGCCCGCGAGATCGAGACCCTCGAGGTTCGTCTCGATGAAGATGCACCGCTCGGCGCTGGCGCTTCGGAGCTTCGCGCGCCGCAAGTCGGCCTGGTAGAGCGTCGTCGAGAGGAGACGTGCTCCCGTGAAGTCCGTCCCGTCGGCGCTCGCGTGGTAGAAGGTCGCGCGATCGAGATCGGCCGCCACGAAGCTCGCCCCGTCGACCACGCTCTCGGCGAACGCCCGCAAGACGAGGCGCGCCCGCGCGAAGCTCGCGCCCGTGAGGTCGCACTCGGCGAACGCGCCGCCGACGCCGGCTGCGTCGTCGAGGACGGCCCCGCGCAAGGCGCACTTGTGGAAGGCGGCGTGACGGAGCTCGGCGCGCGGGAGCTTCGCGCCTGAGAGATCGCAGTCCGAGAGCACCGACTCCTCGAGCGAGGCGCCCGACAGATCCGCGTTCCTCAGATCGACCCGCTCGAAGACCGCACCCGACAGATCCGCGCCCGAGAAGTCCATGCGCGAGAGATCGAGGCGGCGAAGCGGTTCGCCGTGCCGGATCTGGTCGAGGAGAGTCTCCTGATAGCTCATGGCGACGGGCCCTCGGGTGCCGGTCGTTCGACGAACCGGATCTGCGCGAGGAAAGCGCCCTCGAAGCTCGTCCCGCGGTCGCCTTCGATGTAGGCGAGGTCGGCGCGGAACAGGTTGGCGCGGGCGAAGTCCGCGCCGCGGATGTTGGCGCGCTGGAGCAGCGCCCGCGTGAGGTCGCACTCGGTGAGATCGGCGCGGCGTAGATCGGCTCCGATGAAGAGCGCACCCTGTGCGCGGGCGCGAGTGAGCTTCGCCTCGGTGAGATCCGCCTCGCTGAAGTCGGAGCTGTCGGCGGTCGCGCGCGAGAAGTCGGCGCCGTGAGCGCGCACGCCGCGCAGGTTCGCGCCGAGCATTCGGGCGCCCGTGAAGTCGGCTCCTTCGAGGCTCGTGTCCTTGGGGAACGACGTGCCCTCGAGCGTCGCGCCGCGGAAGCTCGCGCCATCGGCCCGGCAGGTGACGAAGGTCGCCTTCGTGAGATCGGCGCCGGAGAAGTCGACGCCAGAAAGGCCGCACTCGAGGAAGGTCGCCTTCGTGAGGTGGGCGCCCGCGAGCTTCACGCCGGTGAGCTCGACGCGGATGAACGCCGTTTGCGGCAGGTGCGCGCGGCTGAGATCCGCTCCGCCGAGCGCGGCCTCGAAGAGGTTCGCGCGCTCGAGGCGTGCGCCCGCGAGGGTGGCGCGGGTGAGGTTCGCCTTCATGAGGGTCGCGCCAGTGAGCACCGCCCCCGTCAGCTCCGCATCCGTGAGGTCGGCGGCGCCGAGATTGGCGTCCTCGAGCGTGGCACCCGCGAGCTTGGCTCCGCTCAGATCTGCACGCGCGAGCACCGTACCGCGCAGATCGGCGTCGGTGAGATCCGCGCCGGCGAGGAGCGCGCTCTCGAGGAAGGCGTTCCCGAGCCGCGCGCCGCGCAGCTCCGCGTTCGAGAGATCGGCGCCCGTGAGATCCCGATCGGCGAAGGACTCGCCCGCCGCGTGGGCGCGGAGGACCTCCTCGCGAAGGGCCGCCGCTCGCTCGGCATCGAGCCGCGGGGCCTCGGGGAACATGTGCGCGAACTTGCGGTAGAGCTCGAGGTGCTTCTGCTCGCCGTCACGCAGGGCCTCGACGAGATCGGGATCGTCGGCCATGGCGTCGAGCTCCGTCGCGTCGACGCCGGCGTTCCGCGCCAGGGTCGCCATGTCGCGGAGCTCCTGGAGCTTCTCGTCGGCTTTGAGCTTCGGCGGGCCGGCGCCCTGCTTCTTCCCCTCCGCCATCATGGTGTCGTAGTCGACGCCGTGCTCGGCACAGAGCGCGCGGGCCTCGGCCTCCTTGTCGGCCTGGGCCTTTTCGCCGTCGGCCTTCATCGCGTCGGCCCGCTTCTCCTGTGCCTCCACGAAGTCGGCGAGGTCCTCGATGGCGGGGAGAGGCTCCTCTTCTTCCTCGAAGCTCGGGAGCTTGAAGTCGGCCGGATCGAGGTCGTGGCTCGCGAGCGTCGCCTGCGCGGCCGCCGCACGCCTTTGCGCGCCGCGGCGCATGTTCGCCTTCATGAGCCCCTTGGTCTTCACGAGCTCATCCATGTCGGAGAACGACTCGAGCGCGTGCACCGTGGTGGCGCCCGCACGCGGGCGCGACTCGGGCATGAGATCTCGATCGCGAAGCGAGTGGAGCGCTCCCTTCTTCGCGTCGATGCGCTTGTCGAGGATGGCCGCGTAGTGCTTCTTGTCCTTCGGCGCGCCGAGCTCCTCGAGCCCGCATACGAGGTGCGCGACGTCCGAGGCATCGTGCTCGCGGACGCCCGTCGTGCCGCGGAAGATGACGATGCCCGCGCACTTGCCTGGGAAGATGTGCACGGTCTCGCACGCGAGCACGACCTCCGACAGGTCGAGCCCGCCTCCGTCTCCCGCGCGCCGGAGGTTCACGAAGGCGCGCGCCCGCACGCCGGGCAGGCGCCCCTCGACGACCGCCTTGTCGGGGTGCATCCCCTCCACACGAAGCTCCTCGTCCCCGCGGAAGAACCCCTCGATCCACTGATCCTCGGGCGCCACGTTGAAGAACGTCGGCTCGAGATCGTCGGCGAAGGCGGGGTAACGGTCCTTCAGCCACTTCGCGCCGTACGTGCCAAGCTTCTGCGACCGCTCGGGCCACGCGAGCGGGTACGCACCGAAACCGGCGGGCGCCGGCCGATCGCCGGGTGAGGCCACGAGCCGCCGCGGATCCTCGATGTTCGGTAGGGGATGCACCTTCTCGCCGTCGCGCTCGCGCGAGAGCGGTCCGAAACCCAGGCCAAGCGGATTCGCCTCGAAGCCCTCGCCGCCGAAGGCGCGCTCCCAGGTGATCGGCATCTCCGTGAAGGGCTCCGGCTCGGTCGCCTCGCGCCCCGACAGAGTCCGGCGCCACACGCGGTCCCCGAGGACGGCGAGCTCCTTCTCGACCGCGCCCACGCGCACGCGGACGCGCATCGCGCGCGCCCCCGCAGGTCCACGTGCGAAGGCCTTGCCGGTGACGACAAACTCGCCTCGCGCCTTGCCGAGCCACTCGTCGAGGACCGCACCCTCGCCGAGCTCCGAGGCGACGAGCTTCCACAGGCTCACCTCCGGGAGCAGCGGTTGCGGCGCCTCGAGCCCGAAGAGGACGGCCACCGAGACGACGAGCCTGCGGCGGCCGAGGTGTTCGACGACGCGCGTCAGCGCGGCGAGGCGGGAGGATTTGATGAGCTTCATCGAGTGCAGGGGGCAGGGGGGCAGGTGCTAGCTGGGAATTGCGGATCGGCACGGCGTCGCCTTGTCGCCTCACGCCGGCGACAAGACCCACCGGCGAAAGGCGGCCACGAGGCGCTTTTGGAGCACGCGATCCGCGAACGCGCGCAGGTTTGCGGCCACGAAGGGCTTGTACGCGAACTCGGCTCCGAGCCGCTGGGCGTCGTTGACTGGCTCGCGATCGCCGGTGCCGCTCAACATGAGCACCGGCACGTGTGCGTCGTGCTGCCTGAGCTCGGCGAGCACGTCGAGCCCGCGTCCGTCGCCGAGCTCGAGATCGAGCACGACCGCCAAGAGCCCGCGCCGGTCCGCGAGCGCGGCCCGCGCGGCCCCACAGGTCGCGGCGTATCTCGGCTCCGCGAGGACCTTCAGCTCGCGCGCGATGCAGCGTGCCATCGCGGGGTCGTCGTCGAGGATGAGGATCCAGCTCTCGTCGGACATGGTTGTGTGCCTTTTGGACTCGCGCGGCGGTCCGCTCGTCAGAACCCCTGCGTCTCGGCGCCGACGCCGTCGAGCCCGTCGCCGGTTGGTCCGCCGAGCCCGCCCTGGCCCGGGGCGCCCACCTGGAACGTCACCCCCGTCGTGTCGGGCGCCGTCCCCGTGAAGCCGATGCCGACCGAGTGGCCGCCTCGCCCGCCGCCGCCACGGCCGCCCTGGCCGCCTTGGCCGCCCTGGCCGCCGGCACACGCGGCGAGCGTCCCGCTGATGCCGATGCCGCCCAATCCGCCAACGCCGCCGATGGCGCCGCCTTGCCCAAGGCCGCCGTCGCCGCCTTGCCCGCCCTGTGCCGTGGCGAGCGTCACGCCATCGAACGTCCACGTCCCGCCCAGACTCACGATCGCGATCGACGCACCCGCGGCTCCGCCTCCGAGCCCGCCGTAGCCGCCGCACCCGCCCGAGCCGCCACCGCCGCCCGAGGCGCCACGGATGTCGGGCACGGCGTCCTGTCCGCGCGCGCCGCCGCCGCCGCCACCGCCTTGGCCGGGATTGCCCTTGCCGCCCTGCAGGCCGGCCGCACCGGCGTAGCCGCTTGCGGAGAGCGTGCCGAGCGCGGCGCCGCCTGTGCCGGCGGTGCCGGCGGCGCCGTTCACGCCCGCTCCGCCGAGTCCTTGACCTGCGATGCAGTTCCAGCCGCCGGCGGAAGTCTCACCAACGCCGGCAACGCCACCCGCGCCGCCGGGCTGGCCGTCCGCGCCATCGCCCGCG
>JADLAB010000432.1 GCA_020848455.1 Polyangiaceae bacterium | reverse complement strand
CCACCTCGACCACCTCGACGGCCGCTTCGCTCCCGGCGCTCGGCCCAGGCAGATCGACGCGTTTCGCCTTCGTCTTGTGTCGCACTCCGGGACCACCGCAACCAAAGACTATTAACGCCTATGCCCCTCTCCCCTCGGGCCCCTCGGGAGAGGGGCCCGGGGGGGCCCGGGGGGTGAGGGTAATACTCAGGTCCGGATGCCGCCGGCTTCTTCGGGACCCCAGATCTCGCATCGCACTAACCGTCATCCGGCTCGGTCGCGCTCGGCGCGGCGCTCGGCTGCGCGGCGGTTTCCGGGGCGCGGGTCCTCGTGCCCGTGCCGAGGAGCCGCGCCCGTAGCGCGGCGTCGAGCGTGCAGCGCTCGATGCCGACGCCGCGCCGGGTCGTGCCGATGGGCGTGCACGGCGCCTCCTTCCGCGCCTGCGCGCAGATCGGGTCGGACGAGCTCGATTCGCAGATGGCGCCGAGGTCCGCCCCGGGGGCGACCATGTCGCGGTCGAGCTCGGCGAGGGCGGCCTTGCCGTGGAGCGGCGTGCTCGTCTTGATCTTGTGGCGGCCGCGATCGCTGCCGGGCATGAAGGTCGGGCGGCAGCCGGTGTAGAGGTAGAACACGCGCTGCGACACGTAGAGCGGCTCGGCCGCGAGGCCGAGGCCGCCACCGAGCTCCGTCACGCAGTCGGTGGCGTAGAAGTCCTCGCTCGTCCCGAAGCTCGCCTGGGTCTGGAACTTGGTCTCGCCCGGGCTGCACACCCACGCCAGGGTCGAGACGGTCGGCAGGGCGAGCCCGAGCACGACGAGCGCCATGGCGAACGGCGAGCGGCCGGGCGCGTGCGGGGTCGTGCGCCAGCGCAGCCACGCGAGGCCGACGAGCGGGGCGGCGAGCATCGGGGCGGTCATGAAGCGGTGCGACTCGGAGTGGCGCGGATCGAGATCGAGGCGCGCGAGCCCGAAGAGCCCGAGCGCCACGAGCGCGAGCACGAAGGCCGCGCTCGCCCACACGGCGCGCGAGCGCCCCCGGAGGGCGACCCAGACTGCGGCCGCCGCGAGGAGCAAGAGGCCCGCCGTGTCGGCGACGAAGTAGCCGAGGCCGCCCGGCGCGCTCCACGGCACGGGCGGGAACGGCGTGCCGAAGCCCGGCGACCGCCACGGCACGAGCCGCACGCCCGGGCGGGCCGCGCCGGGCGAGAGCAACCCCGCGTAGAGCAGGTTCGCACCGACCACGGCGACGAGGAGGCCGAGGAGCACGAGCACGCCGGCGCCGCGCCGCCGCACGAGCCCGGTGTCGCGCAGGCGGGCGAGCGCGCGACCGAGACCCCCGAGCCGCCGGGCGAGCCACGGACGGCCCGCCGCCGGACCGAGCCGCTCGGGCGCGAGCACCTCCGGATCGACGAGCCACGCCGCGCCGAGCGCGAGCCCGAGCAGGGCCACCGAGGACTCGTCGGTGATGGCGAGGGTGGCGGTGAGGACCGTGAGCGGCAGGGCCGTCCGTCCGAGCGGGATGGCGCCCGCGCCGAGCTCGTCCGGCTCGCCGTGCGGGTGTGGGCGGTGGCGCAGGCGCGCGAGCAGGGCCACGACGAAGCCCACGAGCAACAGCCCGCCGAGCACGACGTGGGGCCGGAAGGACAGCGTGAAGAAGTTGACGAAGCTGTAGCCCGAGAACTGCTTACCGTCCGTGCGCAGCAAGGCCGCGGGGCCCGCCCAGAGGACGCACGCCGTGCCGAGGGCCGCGGCGAGCGCCCCGCGCACGCCGAAGCCGGCGAGCACGAGGCCGAGCGTGGCGCCGGTGAGCCCGAAGATCAGATCGTGTGCGAGCGACAGCGCGTGGGAGGCGTGCAGCGTCCCGAAGGAGAAGGTCTGGAGCATGGCCGCGATGCCGTCGCCCGCGTAGTGGTAGGCGAGCGCGTGCCCGGGCTCGTAGACGTTGGCGAAGGGCAGGCGCTGCACGCGCAGCGAGCTCACGAGCGACACGTGCCAGAAGCGATCCCAGATGTGGTACGTGCGCGACAGCGCCAGGCTCGCGAGCACGGCCACGGTCGCGACTGCGAGCGCGATCCAGAGCGCGCGCACCGTGAGCGCGCGCGGCCAGGAACAGGGCTCGCCGCGCCGCCGGCGCCACCAGAGCCAGGCGCCCGCGGTCGCGACGGCGATGGGACGCGAGGCGAGCGCCGCCGTCTCGAGCGGCACGACGCGCGCGCAGAGGAGCACGAAGAGCACGTCGGCCGCGACCGCGAAGGGAATGTCGAGGGCGAGCTGCCAGAGCGGGCGCGCGCGCCCGGCGCGCGCCACGAGCAGGCACAGGACGGGCCCGAGGTAGAGCGACGCCGCGAGCGCCGTCATCGGGCCCTCTCGAGCAGAAAGCAGTGGTACAGCCTGAGGCCGAAGGGGCGGCGCACGGGCAGATCGAGGCCGGCGTGGCGCACGAGGCCGAGGCCGGCGTCGCGGAAGGCGCCCTTCACGGCCGCGGGGGTCGTCACGTGGTGGTCCGCGATGCCGCGAAAGCCGATGAGCCGGAAGCCGGCCTCCATGGCGAGGTTCACGCTCGGCATGCCGAGCAGGAAGAGCCCGTGCGGGCGGAGCACGCGCGCGACCTCGGCGAGCGCCCGGCGGTAGTCGCGCAGGTGCTCGAACACCGAGAAGGACACGACGAGGTCGAAGGCGCCGTCGCCGTAGGGCAGGGCGCACACGTCGCCGCGCCTGAGCTCGGTGGCGCAGCCGCGGCGGGCGAGCTCGCGGCCGACCTCCACCGGATCCGCGTCGAGATCGACGCCGGCGAGCTCGTCGACCACGTCGCGGAGCACGAGCTGCACCGCGCCGGAGCCGTAGCCCACCTCGAGCGCGCGCGCGTAGCGACGGCGCGGCAACAGGCGCAGGCCCACGTTGATGCGCTCGCGAAAGAGCCAGCCCACGAGCGGACGCCGGTAGAACTCGATGGGGTCGGTGGGGCCGTTCTTCGGCACCCCGCGCACGATCTCGGGCGTGAGCTCGAGCATCGTCACGACCCGGCGGGCGCGCCCGCCCGCGGCGCGCACAGGGCCAGCTGCCACGGGTAGGCGAGCCCGTGGTCGAGCAGCTCGAACTCGGGCGCGAGCAGGCGGCGGAAGGCGCGCGCGCTCCAGAGCTGCAGGTGCTCGGGGTCGTTGCCGAGCCGCGCCACGTTCTTGCCGCGCAGGAGGTTGCTGAGGCGGAAGAAGGGCTCGTGCGGCACGGTGAAGATCGCGCGCCGCGGCCGGAGGCGCGCCACCTCGGCGAGCGCGTCCTGCGGGCGCTCGAGGTGCTCGAGCACCTCGGGGCACACGACGAGGTCGAAGGTCCCCGGGTCGAAGCCGAGCGCGTAGGCGGAGCGCTCGAAGGTCTCGATGTGCCCGAAGGAGCGGCGCAACAGGGCGAGCTTCTGGCCGTCGATGTCGACGCACACGAAGCGCTTCTCGGGGAAGCGCTCCGAGAGCCAGCCCGACAGGAAGCCCTCGCCGGCGCCGACCTCGAGCACGGAGGCGACCGGGTTGGCCGCCACGAAGAGCGCGTGGAAGCGCGCCACGAAGCGGCGGATGAGCGCGCGCTGCACGCGCCCCGGGTGGCGGTACTTCGCGGTGTCGAAGCGCTCGAAGTAGCTATCGGGGATCACCGATCACCTCGCGGATCGGCAGCTCGTCCTTCGTGTGCCGGCGCTGGTAGTGGAACGCGAGAAACTCGCCGATGAGGCCCATCGAGAAGAACTGGATGCCGAGGATGAGCATCAAGACGCCGAGCAGCAAGAGCGGGCGATGGCCGATGGCCTCGCCGCTGAACCAGAGGATCGTGAGGTAGGTGCAGATGAGCCCGCCGAGGAAGGACAGCGACAGGCCGACGAGCCCGAACAGGTGCATCGGCTTCTTCGAGTAGCGGGTCAGGAACACGACGCTCAGCAGATCGAAGGTGCCCCGCAGGATGCGCTCGAGGCCGTAGCGCGACTGGCCGAACTTCCGGGCGTGGTGCTTGACCGGCACCTCGGTCACCCGGAAGCCCTGCCAGTGGGCCAGGACGGGGATGAAGCGGAACAGGTCGCCGTAGATCGGGATCGCGCCGAGGACCTCGCGCCGGTAGGCCTTGAAGCCGCAGTTCATGTCGTGGAGCTTCACGCCGGTGAGCCACGCCACCGTGCCGTTGAAGATGCGCGACAGGATGCGGCGATTGGCCGGGTCGAGGCGCTGCACCTTCCAGCCGACCACGACGTCCACGCCGCCGTCGATCTTGGCGATGAAGCTCGGCAGATCCTCCGGATCGTCCTGCAGATCGGCGTCCATCGTCACGACCACGGAGCCGCGCGCGCGGTCGAAGCCCGCCGACAGGGCCATGGCCTTGCCGAAGTTCTTGCGCAACCGCACGCCGCGCACGCGCTCGTTGTCGGCGTGGAGCTTGCCGATGACCTCCCAGGTCGCGTCGGTGCTGCCGTCGTCGACGAAGATGAGCTCGTACTCGTGCGCGCCGCCGAGCGCCTCGTGCACGCGCAGGGCGAGCTCGGGCAGGCTCTCGGCCTCGTTGAGCCCCGGGATCACGAGCGAGATGCGGGGCACCGTCTGGCCCTCGGCGGGTGCCCGCAAGTCGACCGGAGCCGGCGCGTCGGTGTGCATCGTTTGGGTGCCGGGCATGCTAGTACATCGCGTCGGCAGTTCGTGAGCGGATCCCCTGCGGGCCTCAGCTGGCGAGCACCGCGGCCCGGTACCACTGCCAGAAGCGCTCGATGCCCTCGTCCGTCCCGACCGTGGGCGCGTAGCCGAGCAGGCGCGCCGCCTTGCCGGTGTCGGCGAAGGTGTACGCGATGTCCGCGTCCTCCATCGGCGCGTCGCGGAGCGCGGCCCGCTTGCCCGTCAGCGCTTCCACGCGGCGCACGAAGTCCGCGAGCAGCACGGGCTCGCCGCGCCCCAGGTTGACGACCTCGTAGCCGAGCGGCCGGTCCACCGCCGCCACGATGCCGCGCACGATGTCGGCGACGTAGGTCCAGTCGCGGTGCATCTGCCCGCCGGCGTAGAGCGGCACCTCCTCGCCGAAGAAGATGTTGCTCAGCACCTTGTACGCCATCATGTCCGGGCGGCCGCGCGGGCCGTACACCGTGAAGAAGCGCAGCGCCGTGAACGGCAGGCGGTAGAGGTGGTGGTAGGCGTGGCCGAGGAGCTCGGCCGCGCGCTTGGTCGCGGGGTAGGGCGCGAGCGGGCGGTCGCAGGGGTCGGTCTCGACGAAGGGGATCGTGCGCGTCGCGCCGTAGACCGAGGAGGTCGAGGCGAAGACGAAGGCCCGGCAGCCGCCGCGGCGGGCGCCCTCGAGCAGGTTGAGCGTGCCGGACAGGTTCACGTCGAGGTAGAGCTGCGGGGCCGCGATCGACGCCCGGACGCCGGCCATGGCCGCGAGGTGCACCACGGCCTCGGGCCGGTGGGCCAGGAAGAGCTCGTCCATGCCGGCCCGGTCGCGCACGTCGGCCGCCACGAAGGTGAGCTGGCCGGGGCGCGCACCGGCGCTGGCCTCGCCGAGGTTCCGGCGCTTGCGCTCCGGGGAGTAGTAGGGGTCGAAGTTGTCGATCGCCACGACCTCGTCGCCCCGCCCGAGCAGCGCCTCGAGCGTGTGACTGCCGATGAAGCCGGCCGCCCCGGTCAGCAGGATCTTCATGGCCTCACCCTAGTTCAGCGCCCGCGGCTCCGCACCAGCCTCGACCGCGGCCCGAACGCCGAGGGCGCGGCGCTTGTCAGGCCCCGGGCGACAACGTAAAACCCGAGCCCGCATGTCCTCCGACCGAGAGGCGCCGACCGGCTCGCCCCGCCCGAGCGCCCTCGCGCGCGCGCTCCAGGGCTGGGACACGAGCGTCTCGCGGCTCGCCTCGGTGGCGCTCGCGCTCGTCGGCTGGCCGCTCGCCTACGGCTTCGCGCTGGGGCTCGGCCTCTGGGCGTGGCACGACGCCGCCATCGTCACCGCGCTCGGCAGCAACCGCACGGCCGATCCGGACAAGCTCGTCGCGCTGCGCTGGGTCGCCGTCGCGACGGCGGCGCTGCTCGTCGTGTACGGCGGCGCGGCCCTGTTCGAGCGGCTGCGCCACGGGCGCTTCAACCTGCTGCGCGTCGCCGGCGCACTCAACCGGCTCCTGTTCGTCACGCTCGCAGTGCCCTTCGTGGCCGCGCTGCGCCAGCCGGCGATCGAGCGCACCGACACGGTCTGGACGGCCGTCCTGGCGAGCGCCGCGACCCTGCTCGTCGGGGTCGGCGTGTACCGCTTCGCGCGCTGGCCCGAGCGCGAGCTGGCCCCGCGCCATCGACGCCTGGCAGCCGTCGGGGCCATCGTGCTCGTCTTGCTCCTGTGGTTCGCCTACGGCTACCTCCTGAGCGACCTCGCGCTCACGAACCACCGCGCGCTCAACACCCGCACCACGGACCTCGGCTACTACGACAACATCTTCTACCAGTCGATCCACGGCCGGCCGCTCGGGTGCACGTTCATCAAGGGCGAGAACCACATGTCGGCTCACTTCGACCCGATCCTGGTCCTGCTCTCGCCGCTCTACCTGCTGTGGCCCAAGGCCGACTTTCTCCTGGTGCTGCAGAGCGTGTGGCTCGGCGCCGGCGTCGTGCCGATCTACCTCCTGACGCGGCTGAAGCTCGGCGGGCACCTGCCGGGCTTCGTGCTCGCCTTCGTCTACGCGCTCTACCCCGCCCTGCACGGTGCGAACCTCTACGAGTTCCACTCCCTCAGCCTCGCCGCCCCGCTCATCCTGTGGGCCCTGTACTTCTTCGAGCGGGGCTCCTACCTGGGCTACGCCGTCTTCTTCGTGCTCCTGCTCGCGTGTCGCGAGGACGTGCCGCTCCTGCTCGCCTTCGTCGGCCTCTACGGCATCCTCTCGCAGGAGCCGAAGAAGACGCGCCTCGGCTGGGCCACGCTCGTGCTCTCGGTCGCGTACTTCGTGTTCGTGAAGAAGTACGTGATGGCCTCGAGCGATCTGTTCAACACGGGCAAGGCCGAGGCCTACTCCTTCTCCTACTACTTCAAGGACCTCATTCCGCGCGCGGACCAGGGCGGCACGGCCTTCATCGTGACCTTGCTCACGAACCCCGTCTACGCGCTCAAGCTCGCGCTCGCCAACGACAAGAAGATCCTCTTCCTGTTCCTGATGTTCCTGCCCCTGGCCGCGCTGCCCTTCGTGGCGCGCCGGGCGCGCATCATGCTGATCTACGGCTTGCTCTTCTGCCTGCTCGCCTCGCGCGAGGCCGTGTTCACCATCCACTTCCAGTACTCGACCATGCTCTTCGGCGTGGCCTTCGCCGCGACGCCGGTCGCCCTCCGGCAGCTGCGCGACGACGCCCGCCTGGCGGCGCTCGGCGTCCACAAGGCCGCCCTCCAGCGCGCGCTCCTCGCCGCGATGCTCGCGGCCGGCCTGCTCCTGTCGTGGAAGTTCGGCGCGCTCGTCCCGAACGACAACTTCCGCGCGGGCTTCATGGGCCTCACCCGGACGCTCACCGACAAGCACGTCGAGACCTGGGAGTGGGTGCAGGAGATGGTCGCACAGATCCCTCCCGGCGCCGTCGTCATGACGACCAACCGCCTCGGCGCCCACGTCTCCAATCGCCGCGGCGTCTACTTCTACCGCGAGGGCACGCCCCACCACTACGTCTTCGTCGACGAGGCCGAGCTCAAGGGCACGATTCGCGCCTGGCACGACAAGCGCACGAAGAGCGGCGAGCTCGTCGAGCTCGGCCGGCAGAAGACCATGGCGCTCTTCCAGGTCGTCGAGGGTGCGGCCGAGGAGGTCGCCGAGCCCGGCACGGAGTTCGTCCCCGAGAGCCCCGAGGAGCCCGACAAGGACACCCCCGCCCCGAGCGCCAAGGTCCCCCCCGCGCGCCCGAAGCGCTGAGCCGCGCACGCACCGTCGCCACAAAAGAAGCAGGGCGTGCCCCCCGAACGGGAGGCACGCCCGCTCTGCTCCGGCGCCCGGGCGGCGCCGCTCAGCCCGTCACGGGCAGTTGCCGTCGACGCACACGATGAGGGTCGCGTCGCCGGGGTAGCTGCAGCAGCTCTGGAAGTCGCCGCCGCAGGCATTGCAGTTGCCGCAGGTGGTGCAGCCCACCGCGGGGATGAACTGCCGGCAGTTGCCGTTCGAGCACACCTCGTCGGAGGCGCACTGGGTCTGGCAGTCCCCGCAGTGCAGTGGATCCGTGTCGAAGTCCACGCAGGCGTTGCCGCACGCCGTCGTGCCGTTGCCGCAGTTGGCCACGCACACGCCGTTCTGGCAGTTCGGGGTGTTGCCGCCGCACGGCCCGTTGCCGCCGCAGTCCGCGGGATTCGAGCTCGGGTCGACGCAGCCGCCGTTGAAGGGCACGAGGCCGGGTCGGCACACGCAGTTGCCCGCGTCGCAGTACTCGGTGTCGCTGCATTGCGTGAAGCAGTCGCCGCAGAACTGCGGGTCGACCATCGTGTCCGTGCAATTGCCCCCGCAGCTCGTCAGGCCGGCGGCGCAGACGCAGTTGCCCGACACGCAGGTCTCGTTGGCGTTGCAGTTCGTGTTGCAGTCACCGCAGAAGTTGGGGTCGGTCGCGACGTTCTTGCAGCCGTCGCCCGGGCACAGGACGAGACTGCCGGCGCACTGGCAGTTGCCCGACAGGCAGGAGCCGCCGGGACCGCAGTCGGTGTTGCAGTTGCCGCAGTGGGCGGGGTCGGAGGACGGGTCCACGCAGCCCGTGCCCGGGCAGGAGATCAGGCTGCCGGCGCACTGGCAGTTGCCGTTCACGCAGCTGCCGCCGAGCCCGCAGTCGGTGCCGCAGTCACCGCAGTGGTTGTTGTCGGTCAGGGGGTCGATGCAGCCCGCCGCGCCGCAATCGAGCTGGCCCTGGTTGCAGTTCTGGCTCGGCTGCGCCTCGCAGTGGTGGTCCACGCAGTACGGCGTGGCGAACGGGCACTGCGAGTCGCTCAGACACTCGCGGCAGCGTCCGTCGACCGGGTCGCAGATCGGCTGCGCCGTGGGGCAGTCGAGGTTCGTGGCGCATTCGACGCACTGGGCCGTCGCGGGCGAGCACACGGGCTCCTGCGGCGTGTTCTGGCAGTCGTTCGCCGTGAGGCAGCCCACACAGGCGCCCGTCGCCGGGTCGCACAGCGGCGCGTTGCCGTTCTGGCAGTCGGTGTTCGACTGGCACCTGGTCTCGCAGGTGTGGGTGTCGGGGAAGCACGCTTGATTCGCGCCGCAGTCGGCGTTCGTGGCGCACTCCTCGCACTGGCCGTTCACGCAGGCGGGCTGCGCCAGGCCGCAGTCGGCGTTGCCGAGGCACTCGACGCAGCCGAGGGTCGGGTCGCAGAGCACGCCGCAGGTCTGCCCGTCCACGCGGCAGCCGCCGCCGTTGGCGCCCGACCCGCCCGTGCCGAGGTTGTTGCTGGTCGAGTCGCTACACGCCGCCGGTCCGATCGCCACGGCCGAGACGGCTGCGGCCACGATCAAGCCTGTCCACTTACCCATTGTATCCTCCAGAATGAAGCTCTGCCGCCACGCGTGGACGGCTTCCCAACTCCAAGATACGGGGGCGCGTCGCGTCGGGGACACCACATTGCGTGCCGTCGGCCGAGGTACCGTGTACCGCGGGAACACGCGCGCGCCGCGCCCGCTGCGCCGGCCGCGTCGTCGGTGGCACGTTGTGGCGCGCCGCGCGTCGTGCTCAACCGTACGCATGGCGCGCTCCTACCTCGTATTCGACATCGAGACGGTCATCGACCCGGCGCTGCCGCGCGACGAGCCCGGCGAGACGGTCGGGCTGCCGCCGCCGCCCTTCCACCAGGTCGCGGTGATCGGCGTCCTGTGGCTCGACGCGAGCTACGCGGTGCAGCGGCTCGGCGTCTTCGGCGGCAAGACCGAGGCCGAGATGCTCGGCGACTTCTGCCGCTTCGTGGGCGAGCGCCAGCCGGATCTCGTGAGCTACAACGGTCGCGGCTTCGATCTGCCGGTCATCGCCGCGCGCTGCTTGCGGCACGGCGTGCCCTTTCGCCATTACTACGCCGTGCGCGACGTGCGCTATCGCTACAGCCCGGCCGGGCACCTCGACCTCATGGACTTTCTCACCGACTTCGGAGCCTGCCGGCCGAGCAAGCTCGACGTGGTCGCGCGGTCCATCGGCATGCCCGGCAAGGTCGGCGTCGAGGGCAAGGACGTGGGCCCGATGATCCACGCCGGCCGGCTCGCGGACGTGCAGGCCTACTGCCTGTGCGACGTGGCGCAGACCGCCGCCGTCTTCCTGCGCGTGCAGCTCTTGCGCGGCGAGCTCGAGCGCGAGCCGTACCTCACCGCCATGCGCGGCCTGCTCGCCAGCATCGACGCCGACGCGCGCCTCGCCCCCGTCGCCGCCGCGCTCGATCGCGCCCGGCTGCTGCTCGAGATCTAGGAGGGGCTGCTACGCGGAGCTCACGGCGGGCACGCGTCCTGGCAGAGGGCCACGGGCTCGTCGAGCGCGCTCGCGGCGCAGGCGCTCGCGTCGCCGTCGAGCAGGCACGCGCGGCAGGTCGCGTCCGCGGCGCAGGCCTTGACCTCGGTGCAGCAGGTCGCGCCCATGTAGTCGGCACAGCCCTCGAAGAAGAAGAAGCCGATCGCCTGATCCGCGCCGCCGGCGCCCGCCGTGGCATCGCAGATCGGGTAGAAGCACGCCCCGCCCGCGCAACCGGTCCGCACGCATCCGAGCAGGGCATCGTAGGCGGCCGGGTCGTTCGGGCTGGCGCTCATGGCCACGAGCTCCGCGCAGCAGCTCGCCTGCGCGCAGCTCTCGCAGGCGGCGTCGCCGTTGCCGACCGTGGCGGCGCAGCCCGAGGTCGTCGTCGCGCTCGTGGTGGCGCCGCCCGAGCCCCCCGACCCGTTGCTCGCGGTCTCCGAGCCCGTGCACGCGCTCACGAGCGCGCTCGCCAGCCACGTTGCTCTCCACCACCGACGAGGCGTCGTCATCGTCCCTCCGCGAGCCCGGCGCTGCCGGTTGCGTCCGGCACGGAGCTCGGCCGCCGGGCCCGGCCGGCTGCCCAGGCCGTCACACAAAAGCGCGAGCCGCGCGCCCTGGGGACGCGCGGCTCGGCCGAGCGCTCGGCACCCGCGCGAGCGGGCGGCCGAGTCCCGTGCGTCACGTCACTGGCAGGCCGTCATGCAGGCGTTCACCGGCTCGTCGAGCTGCGTGGCGTCGCAGTCCGCCTGGATACCGTCGAGCAGGCAGCTGAGGCAGGACGTATCCGCGAGGCACGCCTTCGTCTCGGTGCAGCAGTCGTCTGCCGTCGAGGGGGTGTTGTCGGCGCCGACACCCATGCAGGTCGCGGTGTCGTTCGCGAAGAAGAACCCGATCGCCTGGTCCTGACCGCCGATGACCGCCGAGGCGTCGCAGATCTGGTAGAAGCACTCGCCGTTGAGGCAGGCGTTCTGAACGCAGGCGACGAGCGCGTTGAAGGCCGCCGCGTCGTTCGGGTTGTTCGACACGTCGACGAGCTCGCCGCAGCAGCTGTCCTGCGCGCAGGTCTCGCACGCCTGGTCGCCGTTGCCGACCGTGGCGGCGCAGCCCGACGTCGTCGTGGTCGTCGTGGTCGACGTCGTCGACGTCGTCGACGTGGTCGTGGTGGTCGTGGTGGTCGTCGTCGTGGCGCCCGAGCCGCCCGTCCCGCCGCTCGTCGTCGTCTTCTTGCACGCCGCGGCGCTCGCCACCGAGCCGGCCATAAGGATCACACTAGCCAATTGCCAAGTCTTCATCGTCATTTCCTCCAGCGGAAACCCAAACTCCACACACCCGGGCGCCTCCTCCGTCGAGCCCGCGGAAAAAACCACGCGGCTGTTGGCCAAGGAGGTCCCCGGCGGCGCGCCCGTCGCCGCCGAAGGAGCCTGCGTGGAGAAAACTCCACGCGAGCGCCATGCACGGAGCCCTCATCTCGTACCTTCTTTTCCCTGGCGCCGCAAGGCATACGACATGGGCCCACGCTGTCGGAATCCTGCGCCGAGCGCCAGAAATACAGCGTCGCCGCCAAGCTGCAGTGCAGCTGGACGAGAGCGGGTGCGGGGGCGGGCGCGAGCGGGTGCGGGTGCGGGAGCGGGGGCGGGGGCGGGCGCGGGGGCGGGCGCGGGTGCGGGTGCGCGAGCGGGTGCGGGGGCGGGGGCGGGTGCTGAAGCCTGGAGCCCGGCACCTGAAGCCACGCCACGCTGGAGCCGAGCCCCCTTCTAGAGCGGGATGTTCCCGTGCTTCTTGCGGGGGTTCTCGTCGCGCTTGTCGCGCAGCATCTCGAGGGCGCGGCCAAGCTTCGCGCGGAGCGCGCGGGGCACCACCACCTCGTCGACGAAGCCGAGCGCCGCGGCGCTGTACGGGTTGGCGAACTTCTCGCGGTAGTCGGCTGCGAACTCGGCGCGCGCCGCGGCCGCGTCCGCCGCCGCCAGGATCTCGCGCCGGTAGACGATGTTGACCGCGCCGTCCGGGCCCATCACGGCGATCTCGGCGGTCGGGAACGCCAGGTTGTAGTCGGCGCGGATGTGCTTGCTCGCCATGACGTCGTAGGCGCCGCCGTAGGCCTTGCGCGTGATCACGGTGATCTTCGGCACCGTGGCCTCCGCGAAGGCGTAGAGCAACTTGGCACCGTGGACGATGATGCCGCCGTGCTCCTGGTCCACGCCGGGCAGGAAGCCGGGCACGTCGACGAAGGTGACGAGGGGCACGTTGAAGCAGTCGCAGAAGCGCACGAAGCGCGCGGCCTTCACGCTGGCGTGGATGTCGAGGCAGCCGGCGAGGACGGCGGGCTGGTTCGCCACGACCCCGATGACGCGGCCTCCGAGGCGCGCGAAGCCGACCACGATGTTCTCGGCGTAGGCGGCGTGCACCTCGAAGAGCTTGCCGTGGTCGACCACGGCGGCGATGACGCGCTTGATGTCGTAGGGCTTGCTCGAGGCGGTCGGGACGAGCGTGTCGAGCTCCGGCGCCTCGCGGTCGAGCGGGTCGTCGCACGGGCGCGCCGGCGGGTCCTCGGTGTTGTTCGCGGGCAGGTAGGAGACGAGCTCGCGCAAGAGCGCGATGCAGCTCTGGTCGTCGGGCGCCGTCAGGTGGCACACGCCGCTCTTGCGCGCGTGCGCGGAGGCGCCCCCGAGCGCCTCCTTCGTCACGTCCTCGCCCGTGACCGCCTTGGTCACGTCCGGCCCGGTGATGAACATGTAGCTCGTGTGCTCCACCATCACGACGAAGTCCGTGATGGCGGGCGAGTACACCGCGCCGCCGGCGCACGGGCCCATGATGGCGGAGATCTGGGGCACGACGCCGCTCGCCAGCGTGTTGCGCAGGAAGATGTCCGCGTAGCCCGCGAGCGACGCCACGCTCTCCTGGATGCGGGTGCCGTCCGAGTCGCACAGGCCCACGACCGGTGCGCCGACCTTCATCGCCAGGTCCATCACCTTGCAGATCTTCTCGGCGTGCGCGGCGCCGAGCGAGCCGCCGATTACCGTGAAGTCCTGCGCGAACACGAACACCTTGCGCCCGTCGACCTGGCCCCAGCCCGTGACCACGCCGTCGCCGAGCGGCCGCTGGGCCTCCATGCCGAAGTCGTGCGAGCGATGGGTGACGAAGCGGTCGAGCTCGACGAAGCTGCCCTCGTCGACGAAGAGATCGATGCGCTCGCGGGCCGTGAGCTTGCCGGCCTCGTGCTGCGCGGCGACCCGCGCCTCGCCGCCGCCGGCGAGGGCACGCTCGTTCTGCGCCGCGAGGCGCGCCAGCGAGGCGGCGCGCGTCGCCTGCTCGTCCGCCGGCGCGACCGCCGTTGCGGCCGGCGTGATCGTGCCCACGTTACCCACGTTACCCGCCCCGGCCTCGTTCGGTGGCAGCGCCATGGGCGCGCGCCTATCACGGCGGGCCGCGTGGCGCACGAACCACGCGCGGCACCCCGCTCGCGAGCCCGCGCGACGCCTTGTCGCCCACGCCCCGCGCACGTAGAAGGAGATCCGGATGGAAAAGAGCAAGCCCCCCGAAGGTCTCGGACCGGTCCTCGTGGCGAGCGACCTCAGCGACACGGCCGACGAGGCGGTGCGACAGGCCCACAACTGGGCGCGCCGCACGGGCCGGCCGCTGTCGGTGCTGCACGTGATGCCGAACCCCGTGCCCATCGCGCCGCTCGCGCCGCAGGATGCGGTCGAGGCGCTCGAGCGGGCGCCCGAGGTCGAGTCGCAGGTGCTCGATCTACTCGAGCAGCGGGTGGGGCGCGTCACGGGGCGCGGGCCGGGCCGCTTCGCCATCGCGCTGCAGCGCGGCGGGGCCGCCGAGCTCATCCTGGCCGAGGCCGAGCGCGTCGGGGCGCTGCTCGTCATCGCCCCCAGCCGCAAGAGCTCGCTCGAGGCCGCGATCGTCGGCAGCGTCGCCGAGGCGGTGCTCGAGCAGACGAGGGTGCCGGTGCTCCTCGCGCGCCCCTCGCCCGACGGCGGGCCGATCCTCGCGGCCACCGACCTCACCGAAGATGCCGAGCCCGTCATGCTGAGCGCCGCGACCGAGGCGGCGCAGCGCGGCGGCAAGCTCCTGCTGGCTCACAGCCTCGAGGTCGCCCACCCGGTCACCTCGGCGTTCGACCCGAGCGCCAGCCTGTCGAGCGAGGCGCTCGCCTCGCTGCGCGCCGGGTGCAAGGAGGCGCTCGCCGCGGCGCTCGGCCGGCTCGAGGCGGGCGGCGAGCCGCTCGTGCTCGAGGGGCCGCCGCAGCGCACCCTCGTCGAGGCGGCGCGCACCCACGGGGCCTCGCTCGTCGTCATCGGCGCACACCGCGGCGCGCGCATCGGGCGGCTCGGCAACGTGGCGCGCGCGGTCGCGCGCGGCGCCGCCTGCTCGGTGCTCATCCTGCCGCCCGCGCGCGCGGGCCGCAAATCGCAGCGGCCCGACGCGGGTTAGCCCCGCGTCGGGCACGCGGGCGCTCACTTCACGAAGATCTGGCCGAGCGCCATGCCCTGCCCGGCCGTCGCACGCATGATGACCTTGGCCGGCGCGCCGATGGGCAGCGGGTTCTTGAAGCACTGGCCGCCCGCGCCGAGCGTGGCCTGCGGACCCGTGGTGCTGTCCTGCGCGGCGGTGTAGGCCGGCAGCGGGGCCTGCTGGATGACGATCTGCACGTCGAGCTCGGTGATACCCATGCCGACGCCGATGACGCCGTAGCACTTGCCGGGCTGGAGCGTGAAGGGCTGCTCGAGCGTCTGGCCGGCGGCGAACTGGCCGGCGAACGCGCCGCCCTCGGCCTGCATGCCGGGCAGGTCCTTCATCGCGAGACCCGTGAGGGCCGGCTGGAGCACGCCCGCGACCATCGGTGCGATCGGGGTCGCGGTGCTGCCGCTCGCCGGGGCGCCCGCCGCACCGGCCGCGCCCGCCATGCCGCCCGTGCCCGGGTAGCCCGCGGCGCCGCCGTACCCCGCCGTGCCCGGGTAGCCCGCCGCGCCGGCGTAGCCGGCCGTGGCGCCGGTGCCCGGATAGCCGGCATAGGCGCCGGAGCCGGGGTAGCCGGCGGAGGCGCCCGAGCCAGGGTAGCCGGCGTAGGCACCGGAGCCGGGGTAGTTCGGATCGGCCTTGTTCTTGTCCTCGCAACCGATGGCGCTGGCAAGCAAGACGGCCGCTGAAATCAGAAGATACGAACGCATGGCTGCTCCTGTCCTTCCGCTCCGCTCGGGATGCCGAGCGGCTGCTCGGCCCGGCGGCAGTTGGCTCGGGGCGTGGGCGACCGCCGAGCTGCAGAGGGGCCGACCGACGGCGCCCTCGAGTCGTGCCTGGGGGGTAACCACCCCTCGGCCCGAACCTTACATCCGATCCGACGTGCGGGCATCAAAGGAGCGCTGCAGCGAGCACGGCCCGCACGCCGTGTTTGCGCACCCGCGCGCGCCGGCTGCGACCGCCGGGCCGCGCTGCGGCAGCCGCACCGCAGACCGCGCTGCCCAAGTGCGCGGAGGTGCTGCGAGTGGCTGCGTCGGATGGTCATGCCACCCGAACACTGCAACCCGCGCGCCAGCGCGCGGGCGCCGGGCCGTCAGACGTCGCCGAAGGTGCGCTGGAAGAGGTCGTGAATCGCCTTCTTGCCGGCCTCGGTGAGGTGGCGCGTGCCGACGCCGGCGAAGTTCGGGCTCGAGATGGTGGGCTCGGCCGCGAGCTGCCAGTCCGTGCCGCTCCAGCAGTACCAGCCGCCCTTGTCCTGATCGAAGACGTACAGGGGCTTGTGCCACAGGCGCGCGAGCTCGGCACCCCAGCCGGTGCCGCCGCGCACCGTGCCGTCCGCCTGGATCGCGCCGACCACGAACACCTGCTCGGCCGCGCTGATCTGGTGCCAGATGGTCTGCAGGATGGGCTTGATGAAGGGGATCTCGCCGAGGGCGCGGGCCAGCCGGTGCGAGGCGTACACGAGCGACAGATCGCCGCGCTCGAGCTCGCGCTCGGACAGCACGGTGACGCCGCGGCTCCGCGCCAGGCTCGCGTGCCCCGCGAAGCTGTAGTGGGTCTCGCAGAGGCCCCAGCGCTCGGCGCAGGCGCCGAACTCGCTCTCGGCGCCCGCCGCGCCGCCCGAGAACAGCCGAAAGCGGCTCGCGTCGCGCGGTCGGCCGCTGCGCGAGGGCAGGTCGGCGTCGACGATCCGCATGGTGCGCGGCTCGAGCCGCAGGTTGAGCTCCGCGAGCTCGCCCGCGTCGTGGTCCTTGAGCAGCCGCAGGCGCACCAGCTGCTCCTCGGCGTGCAGCCACACGATGACGTTCACGTGCGCGAAGAAGCGGCGCAGCGGCTGCGGCACCGACGCGGGGCTCGCGACCGCGGAGACGGGCGCGTGCTGGTCGGCGTCGCGGCTCTTCGACGAGAGCCACAGCTCGGCGCCGAGCTCCTTGGCGAGCGCGCCGAGCGAGTCCACGGCCTCGACCGTCGCGTGCTCGAAGTCGAAGCCGTCGATGACGATGAGGTCGGGCGCGAAGTGCGCGACCCCGCGGGCGAAGGCCACCGACTCCTCGATGCGCGCCAGCGACGAGGTGCCGCCGCGCAGCGAGGGCGGATTCGGCCCCGGTGCGCTCGCCGGCCCGTTGCCGAGGTGCGAGAAGATGAGCCGGCTGCGCTCCATCTCGAGGCGCACGGCGTCGGGCGCCTCGAGCGAGGCCGCCGCGGCGAGGTCGAAGAAGATCTCGTCGTAGTAGGCCCGCACGTGGTCGACGGCGTGCTCGTGCGAGATGTGCAGCACGCGCCGGCCGCTCAACAGCTTGTCGAGCGCGATCTGCACGAGCAACGGGGTCTTCCCGAGCCCTGGTGCCGCGGCCACGACCCCGACCTCGCCACGGCCGAGGCCGCCGTGCGTCGAGCGCTCGAAGACGCGCATCGGGCTGCGTTCGCTCAGCTCCTGTCGATGCATCGGCTACTCCCTACGGGGCGACGCGCCGCCCTCACTTCTTGCCTTTTTCCTGGGCCTCGCGGTGCTTCTTGATGAGCTCGGTGGCGATCGAGGTCGGCACCGGTGCGTAGCGCGAGAACTCCATCGTGAACTCCGCCTTGCCCTGCGTGGCCGAGCGCAGCACCGTCGAGTAGCCGAACATCTCGGCGAGCGGCACCTCGGCCTCGATGCGGCAGAAGCCGTCGGCGTCGGTCGCGCCGATGATGAGGCCGCGGCGCTGCAAGAGGATGCCCACGATGCCGCCCTGGAACTCCGCCGGGCCCTCGATCTCGACCTTCATCACCGGCTCGAGGATCTGCGGCCCGGCCTTCGGATAGGCCTCGCGCCAGGCGCCGCGCGCCGCCTCCTGGAACGCGATGTCGGAGCTGTCGACGGCGTGGCTGCCGCCGTCGTTCAGCACGGCGCGCACCCCCGTGACCGGGGCGCCGATGAGCTGGCCCTTCTCGAGCATCGAGCGGAAGCCCTTGTCGACCGCGGGGATGAACTCGCGCGGCACGACGCCGCCCACGATCTCGTCCGAGAACAGGTAGCCCTTCGGCGCGCGCTCGTCGGCCTCGGCGGCGGCGGCGGCGTCCTCGGCCGACAGCGGCTCGATGAAGCCGGCGATCTTGCCGTACTGGCCCGACCCGCCGGTCTGCTTCTTGTGGGTGTACGCGTAGGGCGTGTGCTGCGTGATGGTCTCGCGGTAGGCGACCCGCGGCGGGCTCGCGACGACGTCGGCGGCGTACTCGCGCCGCATGCGCTCGATGTAGACGTCGAGGTGCAGCTCGCCCATGCCGCTCGCCAAGGTCTCGCCGCTCTCCGGGTCGGTCGAGACGCGGAAGGTCGGGTCCTCCTTCGAGAAGCGCTTGAGCGCCTTCGACATGTTGACCTGCGACTTCTGATCCTTGGGCGTCAGCGACAGCGAGATGACGGGGGCGGGCACGTGCATCGGCGTGAGGGTCACGCGTGCACGGCCGTCGGTGAAGGTGTCGCCGGAGTGGCAGTCGATGCCGAACATCGCGGCGATGTCGCCCGCGGCGGCGTTGTCGATGTCCTCCATCTCGTCGGAGTGCATGCGCACGAGCCGGCCGACGCGGTGCTTCTTGCCGGTGCGCACGTTGATCACCTCCTGGCCGCGGAACAGGTTGCCCTGGTACACGCGCAGGTAGGTGAGCTGGCCGAAGCGGCCGTCCTCGAGCTTGAAGGCGAGCGTGACGAGCGGCTTGTCGTCGTCGCAGCTGAGCGGGACGCGCTGGTCCTTGTCCGGGTCGATGGCGTCGTTCGGCACGTCGGCCGGGCTCGGCAGGTAGCGCGCGACGGCGTCGAGCAGCGGCTGCACGCCCTTGTTCTGGTAGGCCGAGCCCACCAGCACCGGGACCACCTTCTGCTTGATGGTCCCGTGCCGGATCGCGTCCTTCACGATCTCGGCGGTGACGCGCTCCTCGAGGATCGCCTCGGTGAGCGCGTCGGAGAACATCGACAGCCCGTCGAGCATCTCTTCCCGCGCCTGCGCGGCCTCGGCCGCCATGGCCTCGGGGATCGGGCCCTCGACGATGTTCTCGCCGCCCTTGCCCTCGAAGCGCAGGGCCTTCATCGTCACGAGGTCGACCAGGCCCTCGAACGCATCCTCGACGCCGATGGGCAGCTGGATGAGCACCGGGTTGCAGCGCAGCTTGTCGCGCAGCTGGTCGCGGACGCGCAGCGGGTTCGCTCCGGCGCGGTCGCACTTGTTCACGAAGGCCAGGCGCGGCACGCCGTAGCGGCGCATCTGGCGGTCGACCGTGAGCGATTGCGACTGCACGCCGGCGACGGCGCAGAGGACGAGCACGGCGCCGTCGAGCACGCGCATGGCGCGCTCGACCTCGATCGTGAAGTCGACGTGGCCCGGCGTATCGATGATGTTGATGCGCGTGCCCTGCCAGACGCAGTGCGTGGCGGCCGACTGGATGGTGATGCCGCGCTCGCGCTCGAGCTCCATCGAGTCCATCTTGGCGCCGACGCCGTCCTTGCCCTTGACCTCGTGCATCGCGTGGATGCGCTTGGTGTAGAACAGGATCCGCTCGGTAAGAGTCGTCTTACCCGAGTCGATGTGGGCGCTGATCCCGATGTTGCGAAGCTTTTCGATTCCGACGGCCACGGCCGCTCACCCGCATCCCCCAAGAAGGTTGGGCGCGGTCCTTTAGCGGGTCGTGTCGCCTTCCGCCACTGAAATCGGTTCGGGGCTCACCGCGAGCCGGGTGCGGGCCTCACCACCAGCAGGGGTTCGGGGCTCACCACCAGCAGGGGTTCGGGGCTACCACCAGAAGGTCACGCCGGCGCGCAGCAGGCCGCCCGCCGACGAGTTCGTCGTGCGGCCCGTCGCCCAGTCGACGTACTCCGGATACAGCCCGTCGCCGTCGTCGTCGGTGCGCACGCGGGCGAACGCCACCGCGTCGATGTCCACGCCGATGAGCGGCGTCACCCGGAACTCGAGCCCGAGGCCGCCGTGGCCGCCGAAGTAGCCGTATTCGTCCGAGGTTCCCTCGGCGAGGTGGGCCTGCACCGCGTCGGAACGGACGCGCGCGACCGACCAGTCGACGCCCCCGAGCAGGTAGAACTGCGCCAGATCGTCCGGGTTGCAGTAGAAGATGCCGGACACGCCGAAGGGGATCTCCTGGCGGTCGTAGCCGTTGCGGTCGACGCCGCCCACGAAGTCGACCGAGGCGTCGAGCGCGACGAACGGGATCGGACGGTAACGCAGCGACAGGCCGAGGCCCGCCATCCCCGGGCTCTTGCCGTCCTCGCTGTTGCGCGGCAGGATGATGCCCTCGGCGCGCAGGCCGATGCCCCAGACGCGCTCGTGCTCCCACTCGGCCGGAGGCGGCTCGGGCGGGGGCGGCGGTACCGGACGGACGAGGCCTCCCGGCAGGTGCGGGGGCGCGTTGCCGGGCTCGTAGACGATCACCTGGCCGCCGGGACCGCCGGGCTGCACGAGGATCCAGCGTGGCGCGTTCGGGTCGGCGCCCGGGTCGGCAGGCGGGAGCGTCACGGTCGTGCCGTCGGTGGGATCGGTCGCGACGTCGGGCTTGGGCTCCGGGCCTTGAGGCTCGACGGTGGTCGCCTCGCAGACGGCGCCCGGCGGGCAGCTGCCGAGGGGGTCGTCCGGGGCGGCGGGGACCGGGCCTGCGGGTGGCTCGGGCGGGGCCGGCGGGGTCGGCGGCTGCGGCTGGGCGCTCGCCAGCGACGCGCACAAGAGGGCGAAGGTGCCTGCACCGAGGGCGGCCAGCCGGGAGGCCTGGCGCTTCGAGTTCGTCGAGGTGGTCATGGCGACTATCCTTCGCGGGCGAGCGCTCCACGGACGGGCCGAGGCCCGCCCGCTTGCCGGTGGCGAGCGCTGACGGGGACCGCTGGTGGGAGCGT
>JADLAB010000431.1 GCA_020848455.1 Polyangiaceae bacterium | reverse complement strand
GTTCTTCGGCTTCGACTCGCGCGGACCGAAGAGACGGATGGTCCACGGCAGCTTGCGCGGCTTCGCGGGCTCGCGAGCGCGAGCGGCTGCCTCAGCCTCCTCGGCGAGCGCCAGGAGCGAACGCTCGCTCGACCAGCCGAGCACCTCGGGCAGCGCCGTCGGGGCGAGGGCGCGCAGCTCCTCGCCCGCCGAGACCAACACCTCGGGGGGGGAGAGCGGGTACTCGGGAGGGAGCGCGAAGACGAGCTCGACGCCGTTCCGCTCGGCCATGATCACGTACCCGCGCTTGCGCCGGCGGCGGAGCTCCGCACGGAAGCCCGCCTCCTCGAGCGAGCACAGATCGGTACGCACGCGAGCGCCGTCGAACGCGCGGTCGCCCGGGTCGGGGTCCGCATGATGCCGTACACGGGCGTTCGCCGGGCTCGCCGTGAGCACGACCGGGAGCAACACCGGTGACGCGGTCGCGCTCGCCATGCCGAAGCACTTCGTCTCGAAGCCGTCCCCGACGCGCACGGACAGCGCGAGAAGGAGCGAGGACACGCCCCAGTCGGGGTCCGAGAGGATGCGCCGGGCGGCGCGGACGTCGGTGCTCGAGAGCTCGGCGACGCCCTCAGGGTGGACGTGCCAGACGCCGACGAACCGGAGCCCGCGGCGCTCCGCACGGTCGAGGAGCGGCTGCAGGTGCGCGGGGTCGAGGCGGTAGCTGTGGGGGGTGCGCTCGGCCGCGTGGCCAGAGAGGATGAGCTCCGTCACATGACCCAAGTCCGGACCGACGAGGATGCCGCCGGTCTCGCCTTCGTGTCGGGTGGCGTCGGCGTGCATCGCCTCGATGACGCCCAGTGGCATGTGGACGACGTTCCGGGCGGTGTTGCCGGGCGGCGGCTGGGCCAAGCGCACGCCTTCGCGGCAGGCAGGGTCGCCCTGGCTACGATGCCTCTCCGGGTTCGGCGCGATGTCGTCGGCACGCCCGCCGCGGCGCACGTCCTCCTCGCGCCAGGTCTGGCTGTCGCGCGGGTCCTTCGGTGCGTCGTCACACCCGAGGCAACCGAACACCTCGGGCTTGAGCTGCGTGCGCGGCTTCGGCGCGCCGGTCGTCGCGGCCTCGTGCTCGGCACTCTGCTCGGCCTCCGGCGCAGGCTGCACGTCACCGTCCTGGGTTACGAACACGGGGCGGCTGTTGCGGACGTCTTCGAAGAGGCGGTTCAGGTCGCGTGCCATGGCTTGGATCCTTTCGATGAGGGGTTTCTTGTGGAAGCGTGGCGAGAGGAAGCGGCGGCCTACTCGAGCTCGCCGTAGTCGTTGGCGCCGGGCGGGAGGTAGCCGGTGAGGGCATTCGGAGTGCCGACGCCGCCACTGAAGCGCGCGCCCTCGCGGCCTTGCGCGCGGTGCCGCCCGGTCACGACGCCGCCTACGAAGACGAGGACGAGGAGAAGCCCAAGGAGCCCGATGCAGCCGAGCATCTGGTCGGCCGCCATGAAGCCCCGGGCGCAGCCACCTTCCTGAGCGGTGACCGGCGGCGCGACGCTTCCGCCCGGGGCGGGGGCGGACGCGGTCGAAGCGACGGACGCTGCTGATGGTGGGGGCGCGAGGGGCGTGTTGGACGCCGACGCGCGCGAGCCCACGCCGGCGAGGTACTTGCAGAGGCAGTCCTTCGGGTCGCTCATGTTGGGAGGTGCTCCAGTCAGTGTTCGGGGGCGCACCAGGCGCCCGTGAGCTGCCAGGCGCGGAAGGTCCAGAACCAGACGACCGCGCGGTTCCGGACGAGGAGCGCCGTCGTCTTCACACCCGCGGCGACGGCCGGGTTGTCGAAGAGGCAGAGCGACCCGTCGATGAGGCGGTGCGGCGCTCCGATGACCGAGGGGGTCAAGACGAAGGCGCGCGGCGGCGAGTGCGGGAAGGTCTCGGGGTATGCGATGGTGAGCTCGTACGGCTCACCTGTCGGGCGAAACACGAGCCGCTCGTTCCAGGCGAGGACGCCGGACGGGAGCGCGACGAGCCTCGCTTCGGTTCTCGAGCGCATGAGCTCCGCCTCCTTTTGGAGGCGGAGGGGGTCGCGGCGGTGCCAGGTCATACTCGACCTGTGCCCCGGCACCGCCGCGCGTTTCACTCGCTACGTCGCACGGTCGCTATTTCGCCGGAGCGTCGTCGTGAGACGCGCCCGGGTGCGGCACAGCCGTACGCGCACGGCGACCGGGCTGAGCCCGAGCGCTTGGGCGATGTCCGACGGCGACTCCCCCGACGCCGTGCGGACGATGACCTCGCGATCGAGCTCCGCGAGGCTGGCAACGGCCTTCGTGAGCGCCGAGCGCGTTTCCTTGGCGATGAGCATCGCTTCGGCGTCGTCGTTCGCGGGGCCGGGCGCGGTGTCGATGACGTTCCCCGTTTCATCGTCGTCCCCAGAGGTGCCAACGAGGCCGGCGAGTGACCGCAGGCTCTGGACGACGCGGCCCAGGACCACGAACGGGACGGCTGCGTGGAGCCACCGCTCACACGCCGACCCGTCACCGAGCAGGGCGAGGTGCGGCCAGACGACGATCAGAACCTCCTGCACGAGATCGTGCGCCGCCGACTCGTCGCGGGTGAGGGCGCTCCACGCGCCGCCGAACGAGGTTGCGCCCACC
>JADLAB010000430.1 GCA_020848455.1 Polyangiaceae bacterium | reverse complement strand
GCCGAGGCTCGCGCCCGTCATGAGGAACTCGGGCACGAGCAGCCGGTGGCCGAGGTAGCGGGCGAGGAGCGCGTCGTCGTCGGACGCGGGCAGGGTCGCGAGCTCGGCCGGCGGCGCGCGCCGGTGCTCCGCGGCGAGCGCCCCGAGGACGCGCGCGTCGGCTCCGGCGGCGACGAGCGCACCGAAGGGCTCGGGCTCGGTGGCGCCCGCGAGCCACGCGCGCGGTAGCTCGAGACCGGCCACGGCCTCGAGGAGCGCGGCGAGGCGCGCCTCGGGCGTGCCCTCGGACGCGTGCCACAGCTCGACCCAGCGCCAGTGCTCGTCCCAGAACGCCGTGGCTGCCGCGCGCGAGCCGTCGTCCTCGCTGCCCGCGAAGTCGCACAGGGTCTCGGTGGGCGCGGGCGCCGCGTCGTCCGGCTCCGTGCGCCACACGTCGCTCGTCTGCGCGGCGAGGAGCTCGAGCGCCGTGGGGCACGCGAACGACAGGCCGTACAGGCGCCGCTTCGGGGTGAGCATCCCGAGGAACGGAAAGCGCCGGCACGAGGCGGGCAGGGTGTCGACACCGTGCGCGAGGCGGTACCCGCACAGGCGGTCCTTCTGCAGGAACAGGCACGCGCCGTCGGCCTCCATCGGTAGCGCGCACGAGCCCTCGAGGCGCTCCTCGTGGGCGTGGGCGCGCACGAGGCGCAGCGCCGGCACGAGCGCGCCCGCGGCCGTGCAGCGCGCGGCCATGACGCCGAGCGCCTCGGGCGTCACGTCCACCCGCCAGGCGCGGCAGCAGTGCGCACGGCTCCGACAGCGCCAGGCGCGCACGATGGGGTGCAGCACGGCGGGCACGTTCATCGGCGCGCGATCCGGTGCGTGCTCGGGCGGCGCGTCACGCGCCCGTGGCGGCGTCGTCCTTGTCGCTCGCGGCGGGCAGCGCGCGGTCGAGCCGGTCGAAGTGCTCGTAGGGGTGCTGCATCCAGGTGCGCAGCACGCGCGACATCACCGCCGCGTGAAAGCCGTCGATGACGCGGTGGTCGAAGGTCGCGTGCACGCGCATCAGCTTGCCCGGCACCACCTTGTCGTCGTCGACCACCGGCACGTTCTGGATCGCACCGACCGCCAGGATGATGGGCACGCGCGAGTAGGGCACGAGCGGCACGTAGGCCGTCTCGAGGCCGAGCGTGCCGATGTTGGTGATCATCACGCTGCCGAAGGGGTCGCGCGGGATGCCGGCCCAGCGCATGTCCCAGTTCAGCGTGCCCGTGAAGAAGGACAGGATCTTGAGCACGCGATTGAGCAGGAAGTACGGGATGCCGAGGAAGCTCTTGCGCGTCTTCTCGAGCGCCGGATCCTCGCGCTTGCGCACCCGCTCCACCTTGGCCGAAAAGTCGTCGATGATCTCGACGAGCGACTTCTTGTCGACCTCGTACACGGTGGCGCCGGACAGATCGACCTTGCCGTGCCCCTCGTCGTCCATCACGACCTGGAAGAACACGCCGATGTCCTGCCGCAGGTAGAGCCGGTTGTAGCGGAGCACGGCGTTCGCGTCGGGCATCTCGGTGAGGGCCGCGGCCACGGCCTTGGCCATCATGTGCGAGATGGTGAGGCGCTTGCCCGTCTGCGCGCGGAAGTCGGCGAGGTAGCGCAGGGCGTGCTCCATGCGGAGCTCGAGCGTGCCGTAGACCTGCGGATCGTAGGCCGTCTGCCAGGTCCCGATGGCGATCTTGCGAAAGCTGGAGACGTCCTTCTTCTTCTTGAGCTGTAGGTTCGGCATCGGCGCTTGCCACGAGTCTAGGCGAAGGCCGCGTCGACCACGAGGGGCTGGCGCGGCGGCGTCGAGCAGAGCGCTTGACGATCGCGGGCGCGGCCGCGATCCTGTGGCGGTGAAGCACGCTCTGCCGCTCGTCGCTCTGTGGGTCTGCATCGTCGGGGTCGCAGCGGCGTGCTCGGCGTCGCAGAAGGGCTCGGGTAGCGGCGGGAGCGGTGCCGACGCGACGACCGACACCGGCTCGACGACGACCACGGGCACGGGCGGGGCCGGGACGGGTGGCACCGGGGCCGGCGCGACCGGTGCCGCCGGCGCGGGCGGCAGCACGACGACGGGCACGACGACGAGCACGACCACGGGCGGGCCCATCGACTTCGGCGGCGGCTGGCAGATCCCCGACGCGGGCTCCCACCCGCCGCTCGTCGGCAACGGCGGCACGACCGTCGTCATCGGACCGGGCGCCGACGCGAGCTCGCCCGGCAAGTTCGGCGGCGCCGACAATCCGAGTGGCAAGCCGACCGTGGTCTACCCGCCCGACGGCGCCATCCTGCCGCCGAACACCAACGCGCTCGAGATCCACTTCGTGCCGGGCGCGGGGCAGACCCTGTTCGAGCTCGCCTTCCACGCGCCGACGAACAACCTCGTCGTGTACACGAGCTGCACGCCGCTCGCCGGCGGCTGCGTGTACACCCCAGCCGCGAGCTTCTGGAACGAGATCGTCGCGTACGCCCGCGGCACCGCGCCGGTCACGTACACGGTGCGCGGCGTGAACGGTCAGAGCCCCGGCCCGGTGGGCACCGCCCAGGCCTCCATCGCCTTCGGCGAGCAGGATCTGAACGGCGGTATCTACTACTGGGACACGAACGGCATCGTGCAGCGCTACGACTTCGGCTTTCCGAACGCGCCCCCCCAGCAGTACCTCACGGGCCCGGAGGTCGGGGCCTTCGCGTGCGTCGGCTGCCACGTCATGTCGCGCGAGGGCACGCGGCTCGCCGTCGGGCAGGACATTCCGTCGCCGGCGCCCTTCAAGGTCTATCGTACCCTCACGAAGGCCCCGCTCGTGGCCAACGGCCAGCCGGTCGGCGGGAGCGCCAACTTCTTCTCCTTCTCGCCGGACGAGAACTACCTGCTCACCTCCGACGGCGTCAGCATTCGCTGGCTCGACCTCGGCACCGGCCTCGTCGCGCCCGCGCCGGTCGTGGCCTCGGGCACGATGCCCGACTGGTCGCCCGACGGGCTGCACATGGTCTACGCCGAGCCCGAGACGCCCGCCTTCTTCGCCATGCCCGGTGTGTCGTCGGCGTCGATCGTGTCGCTCCACTTCAACGGCGTCGGCTGGGATACGAAGACGACGCTCGTGCCCTTCGCCGGCCAGAACAACTACTACCCGGCCTATGCGCCCGACGGCGACTGGGTGGTGTTCAACCGCTCGCCGAGCAACTCCGAGTCGTTCTCGAACGCCGCGCCCGATCCCCAGAACGGCACGGTGCCGGACGGCGAGCTCTGGGCCGTGTCGGCCAACGGCGGCGCGCCGGTGCGCCTGGCGCGTGGCTCGGACCCGGGCGCGTGCTCCTGGCCCAAGTGGGCGCCGGTGCGGCACGACTACTACGGCGGGCAGATCCTGTGGCTCACCGTGGCGAGCGCGCGAGCCTATGGGCTGCGGCTCGCCGACGGTCAGAAGACGCAGATCTGGATGATGGCCTTCGACCCCGCGCGCGCCGCCAGCGCGCAGGATCCGAGCTTCCCGGCGTTCTGGCTGCCCTTCCAGAGCATGACCAGCGGCAATCACATCGCCCAGTGGGCGACCACCGTGCCGCGCAAGCCGTGCGCCGTGCCCGCCGACTGCGACGCGGGCGAAACGTGCGTGGCCGGCGATTGTAGGCCCATCTGAGCCATCGGCCATTCGCCATGAGCCATGCGGGCCGTGAGAACGGCCGGCCCCGCCCTCGGTGGAGTCGCACGGCCCACAGCCCATAGCCAGTAGCCAACCAACACCAGCAGGAAGCGAACATGAAGCAGCGACGTCGCGTGATGGGAGCGAGCCTCGCGCTTGCCGTGACGGCTGGGGCCGCGAGCGCCGCGGCACAGGTGCCCGAGAGCGTGACGCAGCAGGGGCGTCTCTACGACGGCACCGGGCAACCTATCGTGGGCCCGCTCGACCTCGTCTTCTCGCTCTACGACACGGCCGCGGGGGTCACGCCCATCTGGACGGAGACGCACGCGGTCACCTTCGACGACGGCTACTTCTCGGTGACGCTCGGCACGACGACGGCCCTCGACACGACCGTGCTCGACGGCTCGGTGCGCTATCTCGGCGTGAAGGTCGGGGCCGACGCCGAGATGACGCCGCGCGCGGCCGTGCATAGCGTGCCCTACGCGATCCTCGCGGGCGACGTGACGGGCGACATCCACCCGAGCTCGGTGTCGGTGGGCGGGACCGTCGTCATCGACGGCAACGGCCAGTGGGTCGGGAGCCCCACGGGCCTGCTCGGTCCGACCGGACCGACGGGCCCGACCGGCGCCGCGGGTGCGACGGGTGCCGCCGGTCCGGCGGGGGCGGTCGGTCCGACGGGCGCGGCGGGAGCGACCGGGCCCATGGGACCGACCGGCGCGACGGGTGCGACGGGTGCGACGGGTGCGACCGGTGCGACGGGCACCGCGGGCTCGGCCGGCCCTGCCGGCCCGACCGGCGCGACCGGCCCGGCGGGCGCCGGCGCCACGGGCCCCACGGGCGCCGCGGGGCCGATGGGTGCCACCGGTCCCGCGTCCTCGGGCATTGCGCCGCTCCAGTTCGCGGGCTACACGCCGCTCGCCTACGGCGGCGACCTCGGCGGTCGCAGCGGCGCGCACGCGCTCTGCAATGCCGCCTTCACCGGCAGCCACTTCTGCACGGACTGGGAGGCCGACCAGGCCGCGGTGCCCGCGCCCATTCCCGCCGCGGGCGTGTGGGTCGATCTCGGCGACGGCCAGTCGACCACGCGCTACTTCCGCGACAGCTACTCGGTCAACGACACCTACTCGTGCGGCGGCTGGACCTCGTCGTCGGCGAGCTACAAGCCCGACGGCCTCAACACCGGCCGCGGCCAGCAGCTGACGCCGCTCGGCGGCATCGCGAGCACCTGGGTCGGCGCCAACGACGGCGGCTGCGAGAATCCCCGGCAGGTGGCGTGCTGCACGGGCGGGACCGCCGTGCGCTTCCGCGGCTTCACGCCGACGACCACGGGTGGCAACCTCGGGGGCCGCAGCGGCGCGCACGCGACCTGCGCGGCGGCATTCAATGGCAGCCACTTCTGCAGCGACTGGGAGGTGGATCAGGCGGCCGTGCCCGCGCCCATTCCGGCCACGGGCGCGTGGGTCGACCTCGGCAACGGCACGCCCTCGTCGCGCTATTACCGCGACAGCTACTCGGTCAACGACACCTATTCGTGCGGCGGCTGGACCTCGTCGTCGGCGAGCTACAAGCCCGACGGCCTCAACACCGGCCGAGGCCAGCAGCTGACGCCGCTCGGCGGCATCGCGAGCACCTGGGTCGGCGCCAACGACGGCGGTTGCGAGATCGCGCGCCCGCTCGCGTGCTGCGACGGCTACCCGCCCGAGTAGCGGCGCCCTCGCTCGGCGCGGAAGCGGGGCGAGCAGAACCACGGAGTCACCGAGACACCGAGCGTGATACGGAGGAGGGTTCGAACCCTGTCGCCCCCGTGCAGCACGCCGTGTTTCCGTGTCTCCGTGGTGGTCTCTTGCCGCGCTCGACCCCGACGCGCCGCCGGCGGTCAGACCGTGGCGAAGGCGGCGTTCGGGATGTCGATGGCGCTGCGATCGCCGGTCGCGATCATCTTCGCGGCGCCGACGATGCCCGGCACCACCTGCGAGGCGAAGAAGATCGCCGCCTGCTTCTTGCCCTCGTAAAAGAGCCGGTCCGGATCGCCCTCGGGCAGGGCCTGCTGCTTGTCGACGGCGATGACGGCTGCGTCGCACAGGAGCCAGCCGACCGTGAGCTCGCTCATCATGGTGAGGAAGCGGTTCGCCTGCAGCTGCACGCGGTCGATCTCGCCGACCTGCGCCCACTGCAGGAACTGCATCACCGAGCCGCCGAGCGCCTCCTGCGCCTTGCCGAGGTTCTGCACGCTCGGCCCGAGCACCGGGTGACTGCCGTGCTCCGCGACGAACTTCGCGAGATCGCCGAGGAAGCGCTGGGTGTTGGCGCCACCGGCCTGGCCGAGCTTGCGCGCCACGAGATCGAGCGCCTGGATGCCGTTCGTGCCCTCGTAGATGCTGAAGATCTTCGCGTCACGGCAGTGCTGCTCGACCGGGTAGTCCTGGGTGTAGCCGACTCCGCCCATCACCTGGATGGCGGCCTCGCTCACCTGGAAGGCCATGTCGGAGGCGTAGGCCTTGATGAGCGGCGTCAGGAGCTCGACCTGGCCCTGGTGGTAGAGGGCGGTCTTGTCGTCCTTGCCGGCGAGCACGGCCGCCTGGTCGAGGTGGATGGCGCTCTTCACGATGAGCGCGCGGATGCCCTCGACCTGCGCCTTCATCCACAGGAGCATGCGGCGCACGTTGGCGTGCTCGATGATCGCGACGCGCGGCGCGTCGGGGTTCTTCCATTCCTTGGCGCTCGAGCCTTGCTGCCGATCGCGCGCGTACTCGAGGGCGGAGAGGTACGCCGCCGAGGCGATGCCGAGGCCCTGCAGGCCGACCCCGATGCGTGCGTAATTCATCATGCGGAACATCTGGCGGATGCCCTGCAGCTCCTCGCCACCGCACAGCTCGCCGATGCACTGCCCGTCGTCGCCGAACTGCAGCAGCACGGTCGAGGAGCCCTTGATGCCCATCTTGTGCTCGAGGGACACCGTCTTGACGTCGTTGCTCGCGCCGGCCGAGCCGTCGGCGAGGATGCGGCGCTTGGGCACGATGAAGAGCGAAAGGCCCTTCGTGCCCTTCGGTGCGCCCTCGGTGCGCGCCAGGACCATGTGGATGATGTTGTCGGTGATGTCCTGATCGCCGCCGCTGATGAAGAGCTTGGTGCCGGTGATGGAGTAGGTGCCGTCGGCGTTCTTGCGCGCGAAGCTCGTCGCCGCGCCCACGTCCGAGCCGGCCTGTGGCTCGGTGAGGCACATGGTGCCGGCCCACTGTCCGCCGAACATCTTGCCGCAGTACTTCTCGCGCTGCTCGTGCGTCCCGAAGGCTTCGATGAGCTCCGCCGCGCCCACCGTGAGGCCGGGGTACATGTCGAACGCGACGTTCGAGCCTGCGGCGAGCTCGCCCGCCAGCACCGACAGCGCGCGCGGCGCGCCTTGTCCGCCGAACTCGGGCGACACGCCGAGGCTCTTGAAGCCCGACTCGTACAGGCGCTGCCACGCCTCCTTGAAACCCTTCGGCGTCACGACCACGCCGTTCTCGAGGCGGCAGCCCTCGCGATCGCCGACGCCGTTGAGCGGCCCGGTGACCTCGGTGGCGAAGCGGTGCACCTCGCCGAGCGTCAGCTTCACCTCGTCCTCGCCCCAGGCGTCGTACGGCGCCTTGCCGAGGACCTCACCGAGCCGGAACTGCTCGAAGAGGACGAAGTGGAGGTCGCGGAGATCGGCCTTGTAGCGATTCTGGGGCTGGGACGACATGGCTCACGCTCCTACCCCCCGGCAGACGTCGGGACGGCGCGCGTGGCGCGCTGCGTCAAACCCGATTTTGCGCCCAATCCAGGAAAAGACAAGCCCCGTGACGCGGCGCGCGGGTCGGCGTCGTGCTCGGCTCCGCACGCCTCGTCGCGCCGCCGGAGCCGCGCACGCGCGCGCGGCAACGCGCTTGACACCGGTGGCGACGCCGGAACAATGCCTGGCCGATGCCCCGACCGACGCCGCCGCTCCCTGCCCACCCGCTGTTCGACGCCCACCTCGGCGCGGCGCGCGCAGGCGTTCCGCCCCGGACGGCCGTGTGACGGCGATGGCCGCGCCGGACGGGCCCATTCTGATCGTCGGCGCCGGCGGCATCGGTGCGCCCGCCGCGCTCGCCCTCGGCCACGCGGGGGTCCGCCGCCTGTGCATCGTGGACGACGACCGCGTGGAGCTCGGCAACCTCCACCGGCAGATCCTGTTCGACGAGGGCGACGTCGGCACCGACAAGCTCGCGTCGCTCCGGCGGGCGCTCGTGCGGCGCTTTCCGGCGCTCGAGGTCGCGCTCCGCCCCGGCCGGGCACTGCCCGACACCGCGCTCGAGCTGTGCGAGGGCGCGGCGGTGGTGATCGACGCGACCGACAACTTCGCGAGCCGCTTCCTGCTGGCGGACGCGGCGCACCTCGTCGGCGTCCCGATCGTGCACGCCGCGGCCGTGCGCTGGCAGGCGACGGTGCTCGCGGTGGCTGCGGCGGGGCGCCCCTGCTACCGCTGCCTCTTCGAGGACGTGCCGGGGGGCGTGCTCGTCGATTGCGCGACCGCGGGCGTGGCGGGGCCGGTGTGCGGGGTCTCGGGTGCGCTCGCGGCCGAGCGGGCGCTCGATCTCTGCCTGGGGCGCGCGCCCGGCACGATCCTCACCTACGACGGCGAGCGCGACCGGCTGCGCGAGGTGCCGGTCGCCCCGCGCCGCGACTGTCCGCTCTGCGGCGCGCAGCCGACCATTGGCAGCCTCGACGCGGCGCGGTACATGCCCCCGGCCTGCGAGGCGAGCTACTGAGCGCGCGCTCCGCGCGTGGCACTGGACGAGGAGAGACGGCGACATGGCAGTCACGGTGCGCATTCCGACCCCGCTCCGGCCGCTGACGGGTGGCAAGGACGAGGTGAGCGCCTCGGGCACCACGGTGCTCGAGGTGATCGAGGACGTGGACAAGCGCCACCCGGGCGTGCGCGACCGGCTGCTCGACGGAGGCAAGGTGCGGCGCTTCGTGAACATCTTCGTCGGTCCCGAGGACATCCGCTTCCTCGACGGCCCGGCGACGGTGGTGAAGGACGGCGCCGAGCTCAGCATCCTCCCGGCCATCGCCGGCGGGAGCGCGGGGCACTAGGTCCCGACGACGCGAGGCCTCGGCCGGGAGCGCGCATGGCGATCGACCACGTCAGGCATCTGCGCCAGCTCTTGCTCGCCGGCTGGGGCGAGGCGGGGCAACGGCGCGTCGGGGGCGCCGTGGCGGCGGTGGCGCGCGTGCCGGGGGGCTCTGCCCTGGCGCACGAGGTGGCCGAGCTCTACGCCGCGCGCGCCGGGTTCGGAGGGCTCGAGCCCGGATCGATCGACGTCGCGGGCCTGGCGCCCGTGGCGCTCGTCGCGCGGAGCGCGCCGCGGGAGGTGCTCGCCGGCGCGCGTGCGGCCCTCGCCGCGATGCGCGCCGCGCTCGCGTCGAGCCCGCCTCCGGCCGCGGATCCGGTGGCGCCGGGCCGCGGGCCGACGGGGGGCTCTTGATGCCGGGGCGAGCCCGTGACGCGTGCGCCGCGACACCGTGGGCACGCGGCGGCGTCGTCATCCGGCCGCGCGCGCTCGCCGCCCTCGAGGCGGCGGTGCTCGCGGGCTACGGTTGCGACGAGGAGGCGTGCGGCTACCTCGCGGGTCCGGCCGCCGAGCCGCTCGTGTGCGACGAGCACGTCGCGCTCGAGAACCTCGCGCGCCGCCTGCACGCCCGCGACCCCGTGACCTACTTCCGCAGCGCGCGGACCTACTTCGAGGTCGATCTCTACGCCTTCGAGGGCGCCCACACGCGTGCGCTCGCCGCGGCGCGGCCCATCAAGGTGCTCTACCACTCGCACCTCGACACCGGCGCCTACTTCAGCCCTACCGACAAGGCCGCCATGAGCAGGGGGCATGTGCCGGAGCACGAGGGTGGTCCCGCGGTCCTCGGGCCCGGCCCGTACTGGCCGCTCGCCTTCCTCGTGACGAGCGTCGCCGCGGGCCGCATCGCCGAGCATCGCCTGTTCGTCTGGGAGGGCGGGGACTTCGTCGCGGCCCCGCACGTCGTCGAGGCCGCGCTCGGCGCTTCGCCATGAGCCCCCGGAGCGCCACGGAGCTGCGCGCGCCCCGCCTCGGGCACGCGCTCGGTTGGCTCGCCGCGCTCGCGATCCTGCTCGCTCCGCGCCTCGGGCGCGCCGATCTCGCGGGGGACGTCGCGGTCGTGCTCGACGCGTGGCGGGCCGCCGGCGCCCACGCCGAGCGCGTGACGACCGTCTTTCTCGTGCAGGGGCAGGTGCGCCGCGTGCCCCTGCCGCCCGAGGTCACCGCGGGCGGCTGCTTGCACCTCGTGGCCCTGGCCGAGCGGCAGATCGGCTTCGCGGTGACCGGCCCCGGGCTCGCGCCGCCCGAGCCCGCCCCGGGGAGCGAGGGCACGGGCGAGCGCGGCGCGCGCGGTCTCGAGGCGACCGCCGGCGTGGTCGAGGTGCTCGCGCTCTGCGGCCCGGCGCGCCCCGCCGAGATCTCCCTGCACATGACCGCGGCGCGCGGCACCGTGGAGGTGCTGTACGCGACGAGCCCGGCTCCGCTCGAGCCGGTCGACGCCATCTTGCTCGAGCGCGCAGAGGGGCCGGTCGCGCCCCGCAGCGCCATCGGGCGTGCGCCTCGACCCGGTCCGCTCGCCGCGCGGCTCGGGCGGCTGCGCCGTGCCGCGGCGCTCGACGGGGTGAGGCAGCTGGTCGAGCTGCGCGTCCCCGCCGCGACCGACGGCTCGGGTGCCGTGCGGCTCAAGCTCACGCCCGGCTGCCATCGGCTCTGGGTCCTCGCCGACGCGCTCGTCGAGGCGCCCGAGGGCAGTGCCGACGTCGACGCCGACGTGCGCCGCAGCGCCGCCGGCAGCGAGCCCTTCGCCGCCGATCGCTCGCACGCGCCCGATGCGCGCCTCGAGCTGTGCCTCGGCGACGCCGACGCCGTGGATCTGCGCTTCGTCGGTGCCTACGGCGCGCGCGAGGTCGTGCTGCTCGACGCCGTGTGGTCGCTCCCCGTGGGGCTGCCCTCGGGCTGGTCCTCCGAGCTGCGCGGCCGCGTGGCGGGCGCGCTCTTCCGCCGCCGGATGCCGGCCCCGGACGCGCCGCCCCTCGAGGAGGTGCAGGGCGGCGCGGGGGCGACGCTGCTGCCGCTCGAGCTCGAGCCGGGCCGCTGCTACCTCGCCACGCTCGGGCTCCTGCACGGCGAGATGCGCGGCCTGCGCTTCGCCGTGCGGATCGGGGGGCGCGCCTACGTCGACGAGCTCGACGACGCCACGCCGGCCGGCGCGCTCACGTACTGCAGCGGCACGGCCCGGCGCGCGAAGCTCGAGGTCGAGCTGCGCTCGCCGGCGAGCGCCTGGCGCGTCGCGTTCTGGTCGCTCGGAGGGGACGCCCGATGAGGGCTGCTCGCGCCCGATCGTGCGGGCTCGCGCTCGCGCTCCTCGCGCTGTCGGGCTGCTGCCCGCCGGTGCCGCCGCCGCCGCCCGCGGCGGTGCGGCCGGTGGTCGGGGGCTTCGACCCGCAGCGCTTGCTCGGCGCCCCGGCCGCGGCCGCGCGCGGTGCCGGTGCGGGCGAGCTCGTCACGCTCGGCGCGATGGTCGCGAGCGAAGGGGACCAGGTGGGCGCCTTCGTGGAGGTCGCGGCCGACGCCTGCCTGCTCGTGCTGGCGCGGCCGTCGGAGAGCCTCGAGGACGTCGATCTGCTGCTCTTCTCGGACGCGGGCGATCTCGTGGCGGCCGACGAGGCCCCGGAGTCGGCGGCCGCGGTCCTGCGCTGTCCGCCTCACCCGGCGCGGATGTACGCCGCGGCGCGCGTCGTGTCGGGCACGGGTGTGCTCGCGCTCGGGGCCATGCCGGTGCCGCTCCGCGCGGCCGCCGCGGTGGCCGCCGCCGTGGGGGCGCGCGGCCGGGACGGCGACGCGACCGGTCGCCTCGCCGCCTGGCCGGGCCTCGAGGCGAAAGTCCTCGAGCGGCGCCGCGGGCTCGGCTCGCACTGGGAGGATCTGCGGCGCGCCGCGCTCCCGCTCGATCCGACGGCAGCGACCGTGATGACCGTGCCCATCGGGGCGAGGCGCTGCGTCGACGTGCTCGCCTCCCCGAGCGCGGAGGTCGCCGAGATCGATCTCGAGGTGCTCGACCGCGAGGGGCGGGTGGTGGCGCGCGGTGAGGGGGTCGGGCGCGACCGCGCCGCCGTGGTGTGCACCGAGGAGGCGCACGACGTGACCGTGCGCGTGCGCCCGCGCGCCACGTCCGGCACCTGCGCGCTCGTCGTCAGCCGCGCTCCCGAGGGCGCCGTGAGCGAGCTCGCCGACGCGGCGCGCGTGTACGCCGTCACGGCCGTGCGCCCGCTCGCGGCCGAGCTCGGCGCGCACGACGCCGCGCTCGCCCGCCAGGGGCTCGGGCCGGCGCGGTCACTCGGCACCGGCACGGCGCGGAGCGACGGCGCGGGCGCGCTCGCGCTCGAGCTCGAGGCCGGTTGCTCCCGGCTGGACGTCGTGGCGGGCACGCCGCTCGGGCCCTTCGAGGCGACCCTTCGGGACGAGGCGGGCACGCGGATCGCCGCCGCGGCGGGCGGGGCGGCGGTGGCGCTCTTCCGCTGCGGTCCGAAGGGGCCGGTGCGCCTCGAGGTGCGCTCGCACGGCGTGCCGGGACCCTTCGGCGTGGGGGCGCGCACCGACGCCGCGCCGCCGCCCGAGCTGCTCGGGCTGCCGCTCGCCGCGAGCGCGCTGCTCGCGCGCCTCGACGCCGCCGAGGGACCGGTGAGCGCGGGGGCGGCGCACGGGGTCGAGCGCGTGCCGCTCGGGGCGGGGCAGCGCGTCGTGCGTCCACTGCCCGTGCCCGCCGGCACGTGCGTCGAGGTCGTCGCGGCCCTCGCGGCGCCGCATGCCGGCATCGAGCTCCGCCTCGTGGACCCCACGGTCGACGAGCCGCGCGTGGCCCGCGGTGAGCGCGCCACCTCCGCGCGGTTGTGCGCCGGCGCGGCCGACGTCGCCGGCACGCTCGAGCTCGGCCTCGACGTGGGCAGCGGCGAGGCGCTCGTCCTGCGCCGTCCGCTGCCGGCCCGAGCTCCCTAGAAGGGAGCTCGGCTCCCGTATGCCGGTGGCTTCAGGCTACGGGGTTCGGGCTTCGGGCCCGGAGGCCGCGGCGTGGATCCCCATGGGCTCGGGCAGAGCCCGGTGCGGCTCGGCGCCGGCCGCAGGAGGGCAGCGGCCGCCCCCATGCGGCGACGCGCCCGCCGAGTCGATCGGCGCGCGCGTCGTCGGGGCGGAGCCGGCTCGGGTGAGCCGGCTGCCCGCGGATCAGTGCTTCAGGATCCTCTTCAACGGTCGGTTGAAGATGAACATCACGATGCCGGTGACGAGGCCGAACGCCATGAGCATCGTGAAGAACAGCTCCTTCGGCCAGCGCTCGTAGTACACGCCGATGAGACCGCTCAGGATGTTGCCGAAGAAGCTCGACAAGAACCACATGCCCATCATGAGCGACACGATGCGCACCGGCGACACCTTGGTCACGAGCGACAGGCCAATGGGGGAGAGGTAGAGCTCGCCGACGGTGATGACGAAGGTGCACGCGAGCGGCCAGAACAGGCTGCCCTTGCCGTCGCCGATGACGTTGGCGCCGATGATCATGAGGATGAACGACAGGCCGAGCAGCACGCTGCCGATGGCCATCTTCGTCACGCTGGTCGGCTCGGTGCCCTTCTTGGCCTGGTGGCGCCAGAACATGTCGAGCAGCGGGGCCAGCATGAAGATGATCATCGGGTTGAAGGACTGGTACCAGGTCGACGGGATCTGCCAGCCGAAGACGACCGGCCACTCGGTCTTCTTGTCGGCCCAGTCCTGCATGGTGTTGCCCTGCTGCTCGTAGACCATCCAGAACACGACGTTCAGGGCGCACAGGCCGATGAGCGCGGCCACGCGCTTCCACTCGTCGCTCGTCAGACCCTTCTTCTCCGCGACCTTCACCTCGCCCGCGGCCTTGGCCGCCGCGGCCGCTTCCTTCGCGGCCTTGATCTTCATGAGGTTGTCGGGCGCGAGGTACTTCTGGCCGATGAGGTAGACGGTCAGGCCGAGCAGCATCCCCACGCCGGCCGCGCCGAAGCCGTACTTCCAGCCGTAGACCGCGGCGAGCGTCCCGCACACGAAGTTGCAGATGAAGGCGCCGATGTTGATCCCCATGTAGAAGATCGTGAAGGCTCCGTCGCGCCGCGGATCGCCCTCGGGGTAGAGGCTCCCGACCTGCGTCGAGATGTTGGGCTTGAAGAAGCCGTTGCCGATGATGAGCAACATCAGGCCGACGAAGAAGGCGTTCTCGAAGGCCAGGATGAACTGGCCCGTCGCCATGAGGAGGGCACCCACCACGACGCTGCGTCGCTGGCCGATGAACCGGTCGGCGAGAAAGCCGCCGAGCAGCGGCGTGAGGTAGACGAGGCCCGTGTAGATGCCGTAGAGGACCGAGGCCTGCTCGCCGGTCTGCTCGGGCAGGAAGCCCTTGATGAAGTCCCACAGCCACACGGCGCTCGGGTCGCCCGCGATGAGCGTGCAGGGTGGGTCGGCCTCGCTGCAGCCCTGCAGCGCCTGGCGGGCCGTGACGAACAGGAAGCTCGTCATGTAGAGGCGCAACAGGCCGCGCATGCCGTAATAGGAGAAGCGCTCCCACATCTCGGCGAAGAACAGGATGAAGAGCCCCGGCGGGTGCTTGAACCGCTTCTCGAAGTTCGTCATCGGAACGGGTCGTTCGACGGGCTCTACTTCGCTCACGCGCTCTCTCCTTGCCGCCTGGCTAGCTGCGGTGGGCCGCATCCTAGACGACCTCGGCGCGCAAAGGCCACAGCGTCGCAGGGGCCGCCGGGTCGATCGCGCGCTTCCTGTTTGCAGCGCCCGAAAAGGCGGTACTCTCGATCCAGGCTCGAGAGCCGCGGAGGCGCCATGTCACGTCGAAATCCAAACGCCAAGATCGTGCTGCTCGCCGTCGTCGTCGCTCTGTTCGCGTCGCTCCACGGCTGCACCTGCGGTACCGACTCCAACGAGCTGCCGACCGGCGCGGGGGGCCAGGGCGTCGGGGCCGGCGCACAGGGCGGTGCCGGCGGTACGCTGTTCACGACCGGCGGCAGCGGGGGCTCCACGCCCCAGTGCGTGAACCTCGAGTGCCAGCAGGTCGCGTGCCCGGGCGCCGCCACGACCTCGCTCAGCGGGACCGTGTACGACCCGTCCGGCACCCTGCCGATCTACGGCGTCATCGTGTACGTGCCGAACGCGCCGCTCGACCCGATAGCCGACGAGCTGAGCTGCGACCAGTGCGCCACCGCCCTGTCGGGCTCACCCCTCGTCGCCGCGATCACCGACACGCAGGGCCGGTTCACCCTGACGAACGTGCCCGTCGGCGCGGACATCCCGCTCGTCCTGCAGATCGGCAAGTGGCGGCGCGCCATCACGGTCCCGAGCGTCACCGAGTGCGTCGACACGCCCCTCACCGACTCGAACCAGACGCGCCTGCCGCGCAGCTCGGCCGAGGGCCACCTGCCGCGCATCGCGCTCACGACCGGCTCGGCCGACCCGCTCTTCTGCCTGCTCCGCCGTCTCGGCATCGACGACGGCGAGTTCGGCATCCAGGGGAGCCCGGCGCGCATCCACTTCTACGTCGGCGCGAACGGCGCGACGGGCTACGACAACGGCTTCGGCGCGAGCCCCGGCGCGACCTTCCCCGACGCGACCCAGACGCTCTGGGACACCGGCTGGGAGAACTACGACATCGTGCTCCTGTCGTGCGAGGCGAGCGAGCAGCCCGGCGCGAAGGACGGGCACCGCGTCGCGCTGCGCGACTACGTCGACCTCGGCGGCCGCGTCTTCGCGACGCACTACCACTACAACTGGTTCCAGGGCGACGCGCCCGCGGACCTGCAGTCGGTCGCGACCTTCTCGAGCAACCAGAACAACTTCAACGGCCTCGTCGACATCGACCTCACCTTCCCGAAGGGCGTGGCGCTCGCCGACTGGCTCGACTTCGTGGACGGCGCGAGCCCCTACGGGCAGTTCAACGTCGTCGACGGCCGGCGCCACACCCAGACGGTCGACCAGAGCCTGGCGCGCATCTGGGTGCGCCGCACGCCCGACCCCGTCTACTTCTCCTTCAACGCGCCCATCGGGGCGCCGGAGGCGGACCAGTGCGGTCGCATGGTGTTCAGCGACATCCACGTCTCGGCGGGTGCCGGCAACGCCAACGGCGACTTCCCGAGCGCGTGCAGCAACGATCCGCTCACCGAGCAGGAGAAGGCGCTCATCTTCATGCTCTTCGATCTGTCGGCCTGCATCGTGCCCGACGACGAGACGCCTTGCCCGCCGGGCCAGAGCCACTGCGGCCAGCCGGCCGACCCCGTCTGCGTCGGTCAGTGCGTGAACACCTGCTGCCAGGAGATCCCGCAGTAGGGCGCCTGCCACCTCACCTTCGCCGTGCCCGCCTGCGGCGTCGCGCCCTCGGTGCCCGCGCTCAGCGCATGGGCCCGTCGAAGACCTTGTGCAGCACGTCGTTCACGCGCGCGTGCCGGATCTCGTAGCTCGAGTAGCCCGCCGGCAGTCGCTGCCCGTTCGGATCCTGGCCGAGGTAGCTCGTGGTCTCCTCCAGGGGCTCGAGCTTGCCGCGGATCCATGCGTAGACGCCGCTCACGTACAGGGGCCCGCTGATCCTTCCGCCCGCGGTGATGACCTTCTTCGCGGCGTCGAACTGCGGGGAGATGAGCTGGCGCAGGCGCGTGTTCGGGAGCATCCGGCGCTGCTTCGGGTCGTAGACCCAGTAGCGGTAGCTCGAGCTGTAGTTGCCCCGCACGTCCATCACGTCGAGATCGAGGTAGCCGTCGAAGTCGAGGTCGACCCACACGCCCACCCACTCGGCGTGGCCGCCCGCCGGCCAATCGAACAGGTGGCCCGGCTTCGCGAGGACGCCACCTTCCAGAGCCCCTCTGTCCGGGTCGACGCGGCGCTCGGCCTCGCCGTCGAAGATCGTCGCGGCGGCGCAGAGCGTGCTTTCCTCCACCGCGATCCGGCGCACGCCCATCACGGTGTACCCCGCCTCGCCCCCGTAGATCCGCAGGGCTTCGAAGACGAAGGTGCAGGGCGGCGCACCGTCGCGCAGTGCGAGCTCGACCCGCAGCGGGCCGGTGAGCTCGTGCGGACCCTTGCGCTCGGGCGCGGCGCCGGGCACCGCGGTCACCGTCGACTGCGCCGAGGGCCGAGGGGGCGGGGCGTCCGCGGCCGGCGCGGACGCCTCGACCAGAGGGGGCACCGTCACCCCGACGGGCGGCACCGCCGCCGGCTCGCGACAGCCGCCGAGCACGCCGAGGACGACCGCCCCGGCGCCCGAGATCCGAGCGCAGCGTGGCTGGGAGGGCCCCGCGTTCATGCTCACGCAGCGAGGCTAGCGGAACGGCCGCCCGCCGGCCATGCAGAGGGCGTGCTCCGCGGGCTGTTCGGCTCGGTGCCGCGGCGGGCGGCCGGAGCGTCCCTGCGCGGCGCGCTCGCACGCTCCATGCGCCGCCGTCGGCCGTGGCGGAGCTCGAAGGGTGGGCGACGCCCTCGGGGCGTGCTCCGAGATCGAGCAGCAGGATCTCGCTCGGCTCGCGCGCCGTGATCGACACGGCGCGGTCGCCCGCCACGCCCGCGCCGTCAGGGCGGCTCGACCGCCTCGGGCTGGAACGACGGCCCCTCCGACAGGCGCACGTGGATGTGGTTGTCGTGGTTGGGCCAGTGCTGCAGGTGCACGCCGTCGCCGTAGAGGGGCAGGAGGCTCGCCGCGATCGCGCCGTCCGCGGCTGCGAGCTCGGCGCCGTCGACGACCGGGCCGATGAGCTCGGCGTCGAGGAAGCTCATGGTCACGCGTCCGCTCTCGAGGAAGCCCGCGTACATCGTCGCGTTGGCCACGCCGTCGAGGTCGTGCATCGTGCCCGGCACGCACTCGCGGCCGGAGCCGTCGTTCACCGTCTCGCAGTAGCTGCGCCAGGGTGCGAGGCCGTCGGTCCCGTAGAGCGACACGTCGACGTCGCGGCCGCGCTTGTGCGAGGCGTGTCGCGGCGCGCCGACGTCGGTCCCGGGCGTCTCGCCGTCCCACTGCGACAGATCCTCCGGCACGAACGGCGCGTGACCCGAGTCGGCCATCGAGCGCCCCGCGTAGCGCAGCAGCATCACGAGGTCGCGCCGGCCAAACTGGTAACGGAACACCGTGCTCGGCGCGGTGGCGTAGCCGTCGACCGCGGCGTCGATGGGCAGCGGCAGCTGCAGCAGCCGCTCGCAGTCCTCGACGCAGGTCGACGCGTCGGCGAACGGGGTGCGGGTCACCGTGAGCGTCCCGTCGAACGCCGCCGCATCGGTGTGGACGCGGGCCCAGTAGGTGCGCGGCTCGCCGGCGTCGAAGAGCGCCAGCGTGCGCAGGCCGTGTCCGGCGTCGGTGGTCCCCAGCGTGTCGATGCCGACCCCGTTCCAGCGCTCCACCGAGAGCTCGAGCAGCTCGGGCTCGTCCGCGAAGGAGAGCCAGAAGTGCACGTGCTCGCCGGGCGCCGACTCCACGCGGAACACGGCGTCGAGGCCGTCGGCGGCGAGCACGACGTTGTCGCCGTCGAGACCTGGCTGCTCGCCCTCGCTCGCCCCCGGGGGCGCGATGGCCGGCGGCTGCTCCGGCAGCGAGCCCCCGCCGCCGGCGACGCCGACGATGGGGCGTCCGCCGGCGCCGCCCGAGCTCGTCTCGGTCCCGCCGCTGCCATCGGCCGGGTCGGCCGCCGAGCAGGCGAGGACGAGGGACGCGAACACGAAAGGGAGGCGACGCGACGACATCATGGCACGGGCTCGCTCGGACACAGTCGAGCGGCGCGGACCATGGCGCAGCCGCCGCCGGGAAGCCAGGGCGGAGCGCAACCCCCAGCGTCGCAAAGCGGGCGTCGCGCGGCGCGCCCTTGACGCCGCCGGCGCCGGCTCCGAGGCTCGGCGCGTGCACAATCCGTTCACGCTGCAGGGCAAGGTCGCGCTCGTCACCGGGGCGAGCCGCGGCATCGGCGAGGCCATCGCGCGGATGCTCGGCGCCGCGGGCGCGAGGGTCGCGATCGCGTCGCGCAAGGAGGAAGGCGTGCGGGCCGCGGCCGGGCGCCTCGCCGCCGAGGGCATCGAGGTCGCGCCGTTCGCCTGCCACACCGGGCAGCGCGACCAGACCGAGCGCCTGGTGGGCGGCGTCGTCGAGCGCTTCGGGTGCATCGACGTGCTCGTCAACAACGCGGCGACGAACCCGCACTTCGGGCCGCTCGTGACGGCCGACCAGGCCGCGTTCGACAAGACCTTCGAGGTGAATGCCCGCGGCTACTTCGAGCTCGCGCGCGGGGTCGCCGCGCACCTCGTGGCGCGGCGCGCCCCCGGGTCCATCATCAACGTCGCGAGCGTGGTCGCACTCGCGGGCGCGCCGCTGCAGGGCATCTACGCCATGACGAAGGCCGCCGTGATCTCGCTGACGCGCACGCTCGCCGTCGAGCTCGGGCCGAGCGGCATCCGCGTGAATGCGCTCGCCCCGGGGCTCGTCGACACGCGCTTCGCCGCCGCGATCGTGGGCAATCCCGACCTCGTGCGCCGCGTGATCGAGCGCACGCCGCTCGGTCGCTACGCGCGGCCCGACGAGATCGCCCCGGCCGCGCTCTTCCTCGCGTCGGACGCCTCGTCGTTCGTGACCGGGCACACCCTCGTCGTGGACGGCGGCATGAGCATCACCTGACGGCCGCGTGCGCTCAGCCGCCCCCGCCCCCGCCCGCGCCTCCGCCCCCG
>JADLAB010000429.1 GCA_020848455.1 Polyangiaceae bacterium | reverse complement strand
GGGCGCGATGAAAATTCGATCGACGTCGCGGCCCATGCGAGGCACCGTCAGAACCGGTCGTTCGAGCCGTCCCTCTGGCTGCATGACCCTGCAAATCGGGTGGCTGCATGAGGGTGCGAATTGGCAGGTCCCCGCCCGACCCACCACCCACGGCGCACCGCCCCACCACCCAATCCCCCATGCGCGCCTGCCCGATGCGCGCCTGCCCCCCCTGCCCCCCTTCCATGAGCCCCATGGGCCCCATGAGGCCGGGGCTGGAGTCGGCCATGTCGGCCATGCGATGGATCAGGTCTTGCTGCCCGTGACCCCCCCATGAGCCCGGGGGCACGGGTATGCAGCTCGGCGCCGCGCGGGAGGGGATCATGTCTCGCTCGTGACCGCCCCCATGACCCCCCTCCCATGAGCCCGGGGGCAGGGGTATGCGGCTCGGCGCGGCGTGGGAGGGCCCCGATGTCGAGCGCGAGGACGCCGGCGATGCATCTCCCAGTCCCGACCGATCCCCATGCCGGCGCCGCAGCGCGAGTCGGGGGCGGGGCCCACGCCGCGCCGAGCCGCATACCCCTGCCCCCGGGCGACCGCCGCCGGGCGAAGCCACCCTTGCCCTCGGAGACGGCGACCGTCACGATCCATCCACCCCCGATGACGCAGGACGCCGCCGCCCGGACGCCGCCGCGCGCGAGCGCATCGCGCTTCGAGGGCACCCTCGTCCTCCACGACTCGCACCGCGCGCGCATGCTGCGCGCCGCCGCGCTCGCGTGGCTCGCGGGCGGGCTCGTGGGCGGCATCGTGCTCGGCCTCGCCACGCGCCAGACGCTCGGCCCGCTCACCCTCGCCGTGCTCGTCGCCACGCTCGCCGGCAGCGGCGTGCTGCTCGAGCTCGCGCGGCGCGCGGGCGGCGACCGGAAGAAGCGCCTCGCCGCGACGGCCGACGCGCGCGGGCTCGAGCTCGCGGGGCGGCGACCCGTCGCGGCACGCGCGCTCGCAGCCGGCTACGTCGTGCCGACCGACCGGACGCCGCGCGTGTGCCTGGTCGGACAGCGCGGCGAGGTGGTGCTCGAGCTCGGGGTCGCGAACGAGACCGAGGCGCACGCGCTCTTGACGGCGCTCGATCTCGAGGTGAGCACCCGGGCTGCGGAGTATCGCCTCGCGCCGGGCGTCTTGCGCGGCCATCGCCGGAGCGCCGTGGCGGCCGCCCTGCTCGCGGTCTGGGGCCTCCTGACGGCGCTCGCCGCCAAGGCGCTCGGCCCGGCGAGCCTCGCCATCGGGCTCCTCGGGATGCTGGCCGCTTTCGCCGTCGCCGCGACGCCGACGGTGCTCCGCGTGGGCCGCGACGGGGTCGCGATCCGCTGGCTGCGGCGGCGCCGCTTCGTCGCCTACGCCGAGCTCGAGCGCGTGGAGCCGACGCTGGAGGGCCTCGCGCTCGTCACGGGGGCAGGTGAGCGGGTCGCGGTCGTGACGCCGCCCTTCGAGGAAGGCGAAGATCCGGCGCGCGAGCTGCGCGACGCCATCGTGGCGCGCATCGACACGGCCCTCGCCGGCTACCGCGCGCGCGCGCAGGCCGCGGCGAGCGCGCGGCTCGAGCGCGGCGGCCGGGCGACCGACGCCTGGGTCGGGGGCCTGCAGAAGCTCGCCGGCGGCTCCGCCGAGGACTACCGGCTCGGCGCGGTGACGCGCGACGCACTGTGGCACCTCGTGGAGGATCCGGGCGTGCCGCTGCCGACGCGCGCGGCCGCCGCGGTCGCCGCCGGGGCCACGGGCGAGCCCGAGGCGGGCCCGCGCCTGCGCGCGACGGCGCGAGCGGTCGCGTCGCCGGCCCTGCGCGCCGCGCTCGACGGCGTCGCGTCCGGGGCGGATCCGGCCGCGCTCGGCCGCGCGCTCGAGGCCGTCGACGAGGAGGCGCGGCGCGGCCAGCCGGTGTGAGCGCGGCGGCGTGCGAGCCTGAACGCCGCTCGTCGGGGCGGCATCGAACGGCGCGCCGGTGCGCGGGCGCGCGCACGCGCGGGCACCCGGCGGCGCCGACTTGTGGTTGAATGATCCCCCTGGGCCGCGTCGATGCGGCCTCGATGCGATGGAGTATCTTACATGATGCGGTCGAAGCTCTGGTGGGCGGGCCTTACCCTCGCCCTGCTCGGCATGGCTTGCTCGTCGGTCGAGGAGGCACCCGACCCGGGCGGCACCGGGGGCACCGGCGGCACCGGGGGCGAGATCGTGCAGCCGCTCTCGATCGTGTCGGTGTCGGCGCCCGACGAGTACACGGTGCGGATCGTGCTGAGCGCCGCGCCGCCGCCCGAGGCCACCGAGCTGCCGATCTACGGCTTCGCCGGCGAGGGCGGAGCGCTCGAGGTGCTGGCGGCCGCGCTCGACCCCGCGGCCAACACCATCACCCTCACGACCGGCAAGCAGAAGCTCGGAGTCGGCTACGACCTCGCGCTCAGCCGGCCGGACAGCGCGCTCGACGGGCTCGGGGCGAGCTTTCTCGCCGCCGACACCGCGACCTTCTGGGTGGTCGATCTCGGCAGCCCGCAGTTCACGCAGTACCAGGTGACCGCCGACCGCAACACCATCGGCACGCACACCGTGATCTACATCGAGCAGGGGATGGTCTCGAGCCCGTCGGACATCGCGACGGCGGTCGATCTCTTCGACAACACCACCTACGACACCGAGACCGCGCTCTTCCACGCCATGCCCGACAGCGACGGCAATGGGCGCGTCGTGCTGCTCGGGCTCGACGGCAAGGGGGCCTACGGCGGCTACTTCGACCCGACCAACACCCTGACCGACGCGCAGGCGATGCAGCAGATGGGCTACCACTCGAACGAGATGGAGCTGCTGCACATCAACATCGAGTGGGGCGACTTCGACTACTGGCAGGTCATCGTCGCGCACGAGTTCCAGCACCTGCTCTACGAGGAGCAGCACCCGTGGAGCAACTGGAACTACCACAACGAGGGGCTCGCCGAGTGCGCCGTCCACGCCGTGCTCGGCCAGAACGACCTCGCGATGCAGCACTACCTCGCCGACCCGCAGGGCGGCATCGCGGCGGGCGAGTCGCTCGTCATCTGGACCTACGCGAACTACGACCAGTACGTGCTCGCGTACCTCTACTGGACGTACATCGCGAGCCAGCTCGGAGGCGTGTCCGCCTACGGCGACCTCTTCGACGTGAACGGCGATCCGTCGTCGATCCAGTCCTTCCTCCAGGCGAGCCTCGGCAAGACCTTCGCCGAGACCGAGCTCGCGATGCTCATCGCGGCGCGCGTGCAGGCGGCGACGGGCGAGAACGGCTTCAACGGCATGCTGAACGTCGGGGGCACGCCGCCGGTGTCGACCGCGAGCTCGCTCAATCTCGCGCCCTTCGCCGGGACGTACATCGACCTCGGCGTGGCCGTCACCAGTGTCGACTACCCGGGCACGCAGGGCGCCGACATCGTGTACGCGGGCATCACGGGCGCGGGCGCCGTCGATCTCGCCGCACCCTTCGACGTGACGAACGGCGTGCTCGTGGTCCTGAACGCCAAGTTCGCCCCGAACGGCTCGGCGGCCGAGCCGTCGGGCCCGAACCTCCTGCCCGTCACCCCGAAGCTCGCGGCGCCGCTCGCGCCGAGCTCGCGGCGCGGCGTCGTGCTGCCGAACGGTCACGACCCGGCCTGGCTCCACCCGCCGCCCTTCAACCCGAGCCGGCTCGATCAGATGCGCGCCTGGCAGGTGGCGACGCAGGTCGGGCGCTGAGGTACGACCTCGGCGGGAGCCTGAAGAACGTGGGGGCAGCGAGCGGGGCCGCGGCGCGCTGCGCGAGGCCGTCGGCCGCCCGCGCCCGGCAGCGGCGCCGACCTCGCGCGTGGCTCTGCCCCCTTTGGTCGGTCCTCCTCGTCCTCTGCGCCTCCAGCGCGCAGGCCGGCGAGCCGGTGCGCGTGGGCCTCTACGAGAACAGCCCCAAGGTCGGCACCGGCGCCGACGGGCGGCCGGAGGGCATCTTCGTCGACATCATCCAGGCCATCGCGGCCAGCGAGGACTGGACGCTCACCTGGGTGCCCGGCACCTGGCAGGAGGGACTCGAGCGGCTCCTGCGCGGCGAGATCGACCTCATGCCCGATGTGGCTTTCACCGCCGAGCGGGACCGGCTCTACGCCTTCCACAGCGAGCCCGTGCTCTCGAGCTGGAACCAGATCTACGCCAGCCGCCACACCGACATCCGCGCGCTGCCCGACCTCGACGGCCGACGTGTCGCGGTCCTCGGCGGCTCCCTGCAGCAGGAGCAGTTCGAGGGCATGGTGGCCGGCTTCGGTCTGCGGATCACCCTCGTCCCCTCGCCGGACTACGAGAGCGCCTTCCGCGCGGTCGCCGACGGGCAGGCCGACGCCGTGGTCACGAATCGCTACTACGGCGTGCGTCGGGCCGCCGAGTTCGGGCTCGTCGACACGGCGATCATCTTCAGCCCCTCGCAGCTCTACTTCGCGGCGCCGCTCGGCCGCAGCGCCTCCCTGCTCGCGGCCATCGACCGGCGGTTGAAGGCCCTGAAGCAAGACTCGACATCGGCCTACTACGACTCGCTGCGGCGCTGGGCGACCGACGAGACGCCGCCCGCCTGGCCGTCCTGGCTCTTGTGGGCCGCGCTGGCGGTGGCGCTCACCTTGCCCCTGGCGCTCATCTGGGTCCTCACGCTGCGCCGCACGGCGGCGCGTCTGCGCGCCAGCGACGAGCGCCAGCGCCAGCTGCTCGGGGAGCTCGCCGTCGCCCGGGACGCCGCCGAGGCCGCCGACCGCACGAAGTCGGCCTTCCTCGCCACCATGTCCCACGAGCTGCGCACGCCGCTCAACTCGATCATCGGCTTCTCCGGGATCCTGCTGCAGGGTCTGCCGGGGCCCTTGAACGCCGAGCAAGAGAAGCAGCTCGGCATGGTCTACAAGAGCTCCGAGCACCTGCTCGCGCTGATCAACGACATCCTCGACCTCTCGAAGATCGAGGCTGGCCAGCTGCAGCTCGACTCCGAGTCCTTCGAGCTCCGCTCGTCCATCGAGCGCGTCGTCGACACCGTCCGCCCACAGGCCGCGAAGAAGGGCCTCGTGCTCGAGGTCGACATCGCCCCCGAGGTGGGCGCGATGACGAGCGATCGCCGGCGCGTGGAGCAGGTCCTGCTCAACCTGCTCTCCAACGGCATCAAGTTCACCGAGAGCGGGAGCGTGCGCGTCGAGGTGTCCGTAGAGGGCGATCGGGTGGCGGTCAGGGTGAGCGACACCGGTATGGGCATCCAGGACGCGGAGCTCGGCCGGCTGTTCAAGCCGTTCTCGCAGCTCGACACCGGGATCAACAAGCGGCACGAGGGCACCGGCCTCGGCCTGTCGATCTGCAAGCGGCTCGTCGAGCTGCTCGGCGGTACCATCTGGGCGAAGAGCGAGTGGGGCAAGGGCAGCACCTTCGGCTTCGAGCTGCCCATCGAGAAGAGGACCACGGGATGAAGGCGAAGATCCTCTACATCGAGGACAACGAGCAGAACTTCTACCTCGTCAGCTACATCCTGACCGCAAGGGGCCACGAGGTGGTCTGGGCCCGGGATGGCCGGGCGGGCATCGCGTCCTCGGTCGAGAGTCGCCCCGACCTCATCTTGCTCGACATCCAGCTGCCCGTCATGGACGGCTACGACGTGGCGCGCGAGCTGCGGGGCAAGGCGGAGGTCGAGACGACGCCCATCGTGGCCTTGACCTCCTACGCCATGCCGGGCGACCGCGACAAGGCGCTCGAGGCCGGCTGCAACGGGTACATCGAGAAGCCGCTCAATCCGGCCACCTTCGCCGCTCAGATCGAGGGCTACCTGTCCGCGAAGGCCGAGGAGGGGCAGCCGCGATGACGAGGATCCTGATCGCCGACGACGACGGCCAGAGCCGCTACATGCTCCGCTCCCTCCTGGAGGGCAACGGCTACGAGGTCGTGCCCACGAGCAACGGCGCCGAGGCGCTCGCGGCCGCGCAGCGCGCCGAGCCGAGCTTGATCATCTCCGACCTGCTCATGCCCGGGATGGACGGCTTCGAGCTCTGCCGCCGCTGGAAGCAGGACGGACGCCTCAAGCACGTGCCGTTTCTCATCTACACCGCCACCTACACCGACCCGAAGGACGAACGCCTCGCCATCAGCCTCGGAGCGGACCGCTTCCTCGTGAAGCCCCAGAAGGTCGAGCTCCTGCTCCAGGTGGTGCGGGAGGTGCTGTCCGAGGCCGACCACGGTCGCGTCAGCCTTCGCCCCGAGCCGGCGGGCGGCGAAGCGGACCTTCTGCTCCAGCACAACGAGGTGCTGATGCGCAAGCTGCAGAAGAAGGTGGTCGAGCTCGAGGCGGCGCTCGAGGAGCGCAAGCGCGCGGAGGCAGCGCTGCAGCAGAACGCGAGCTTGCTGCGCATGGCGGGGCACATGGCGCGGCTCGGCGGCTTCAGCGTCGACGTCGCCGACATGCGCGTGCGGTGGTCCGACGAGGTGGCCGCCATTCTCGACATGCCGCTCGACCACGCGCCCACCCTCGAGGAGTCTTTCGGCTTCTGTGCGCCCGCCTCGCGCGAGCGCATGACCGCGGTGTTCGCGGCGTGCGTGCGCGACGGGACGCCCTACGACGAGGAGCTCGAGCTCGTCACCGGCCGGGGCAGGCGCGTCTGGGTGCGCACCATCGGCCAGGCGCTGCGCGACGCCTCGGGCGCCATCACGAGGGTCCAGGGCGCCCTGCAGGACATCACCGAGCAGAGGCGAGCGACCGACGAGCACCAGGCGCTCCAGAAGCAGCTCGTGGCGGCGCAGCGGCTCGAGGCGATCGGCCGCCTCGCCGGCGGGGTGGCGCACGACTTCAACAACCTCCTGTCCGTCGTTCTGACCTGCGCCGCCCTGTCGCTCGACGCGCTGCCGCAGCGCGACCCGCTGCGCGCGCACCTCGACGCGATCGAGAAGGCCGGCCAGCGCGCCGCCGCCCTGACCCGCCAGCTCCTGGCGTTCGGCCGCCGGCAGGTCCTCGAGCCCGAGGTGCTGGACCTGAACCAGGTGATCGACGGCCTCCACGCCATGCTGCCCCGGCTGCTGCGCGAAGACGTCGACATCGAGCTGCGGCTCGCCCCCGATCTCGGCCACGTCAAGGCCGACCCAGGGCAGATCGAGCAGGTCGTGATGAACCTCGTGGTCAACGCCCGCGACGCCATGCCCGGCGGCGGCAAGCTGACCATCGAGACCGCCAACGTGGCGCTCGACGCCGACGACCCCGCCCGCCACATGTCGGTGCGGGGGCCGTTCGCCCGGCTGTCGCTGAGCGACACGGGCTGCGGCATGGACGCGGCGACCCTGGAGCAGGTCTTCGAGCCGTTCTTCACCACGAAGGGCGAGGGCAAGGGCACGGGCCTCGGGCTGTCCATCGTCTACGGGGTCGTCCGGCAGAGCGGCGGCCACGTCGTCGTCCACAGCGAGCCCGGCCAGGGCACGACGGTCGAGGTGTACTTGCCGCAGGTGGACGCCGTCGCGAGCGAGGTGCGACGGCGCCCGGCGCCCGCCCTGAGCACCGGCGACGAGACGGTGCTCGTCGTCGAGGACGACGAGCACGTGCGGCGCATCACCGAGACCATCCTGAGGCGCGCAGGCTACCAGGTGCTCGAGGCCGCGAGCCCGGCCGAGGCGCTGCTCCTGTCCGAGAAGGTCGACGGCACGATCGATCTGCTGGTGACCGACGTCGTGATGCCGCAGATGAGCGGGCGCGAGCTGTGCCGCCAGCTCTCCTCACGCTTCCCGGGGCTGAAGACGCTGTACATGTCGGGCTACTCCGACAACGCCGTCGTCCAGAACGGCGTCCTCGAGCCGGGGGCGCAGTTCATCGGCAAGCCGTTCGCGATCGCCGAGCTGACGAGCAAGGTGCGGCAGGTGCTCGATCTGGGCAAGGGCGCGACGGGCGGCGCCACGCCCGCCGCGGGCTGAGCGAGGCCTCGCGAGCGATCGGCGATCGGCATCGCGAGCCCACGGTGCTGCGCGGGCGCGCTCTCGGGGCCGGATGCCGATCTCGCTGGCCGCACTCGGCACGCGCCGTGTTATTGGAGCGACCATGCGCATCTTCACGACGCTGAGCCTCATCCTGCTCGCCGCGACCGCTTGCACCAAGAAGCCGGCGACGAGCCCCACCCCGACCTCCACCGCCTCGGCCACCGCGGCCACCGAGCCGAAGCCCGCTGCCGAGGGCGATCGCTGCGACGCGCTCGGCGAGCACATGACGGCCCTCGCCAAGGCGAACATGACCGAGGGCGACATCAAGGCCCAGGGCGGCGAGGAGGGCCTGGCCGAAATGGGCAAGAAGCGCGCGGACGAGTGCCGCCGCGAGGCCTGGCCGGCGCCGATGGTCGAGTGCCTGCTCGCGGTGAAGAAGCTCGACGACAAGGAGTTCGAGGCCTGCGACGGGGCTGGCAAGTAGCCTCCGAACCTCCGAACGCCGCCCCATGGGCGCGCCAGCCCGCGGATTGCTAGTGGGTCAAATGCGACGCAAAGGACCCACGATGCCGCGCTCCATGCTCCCGTAGGCATCGAGCAAGGGCGTTTTGACGAGCCCATCGCCTCGAGCTCGGCGAGCTGCGTGCCGTGATCGAGCTGCGCGGCCTCGAAGGGCGGCCTCAGTCGGCGAGCGGCGCGCGGCAGCAGCGGAAGCCCGTCTGGTAGTAGCGAAAGCCCTCCGCGTGGCCGCGCGTCACGGGGCGGCAGGCGTTGCGGTACTCGCCCCAGTTGCCGCCCTTGAGCGAGCCCTTGAAGGGCTGGCCGGTCTCGTTGTCGACCCACTCGTCCACGTTGCCGGTGAGGTCGTGGACGCCGTAGGGGCTGACGCAGCGCGGGCGCGCGCCGGAGGGCTCGCGCTGATCGAGGCGCGCGAGCTCGGCGTCGCGGGTCGCGGGCGAGAAGAGGCGCTCCTCGTTCACGATGGGCGAGATCTTGTCGATCGGGCAGGCGTCGGCGTCGCGCACCTCGCCGTAGGGAAAGCCGAGCCGCTCGGGGCCCTCGCAGGCGAGCGTCCACTCGGCCTCGGTGCAGAGGCGCTTGCCCGCCGAGGCGCAGAGCTTCCTGGCGTCGTGCCAGCTGTTCATCACGGTCGCGAGCGCGCCCTCGCGGTTCGGCCACTCGTAGCGATCGATGCAGTAGCGCTTGCGCTCGGTCGCGCCGGGGCAGGCCAGCGCCGGAGCCCACTCCGCACACTGCCACGATTTACGCGGCCGGAGGCACGTCCGCTCGAGCCCCGGACAGTAGTCGCCGTCGACGAAGGCCATGTCGTCGGGGCACCGGCCCGAGGGTGCAGCGCCCGCGTCCGGACTCGCGGTGGGCGCGGCGCTCGGCAGCGGCTCGGGCAGCGGGTCGATCCCGGCGTCCCGCGCGGGTGCGTCGAGCGCGGGAGGCGCGGGGAGCGGCACGCCGTCGGTGGACGCGCCGCGGGCGCAGGCGGCGGGCCAGGCGAGCACCGCGACGCAGAGCACGGGCGGAAGGCGAACGGCCGACATCGAGCTTGCCAGGACCTCGGAGCTCCGAGGAGGCTACGCCGTGCCCGCACGCCCGGCAAAGGGCGGCGCGCGGCCGCGCATTGACAGCCACGCACGGACGCGACACCTGTAGCGCCATGCACGGCGGCACGCGCGCGAGGGCGGCGACGACGCGCGCGCTCGTCGCCGCGAGCCTCGCACTCGCCGCCGCGTGCGCGCCCGGCGCGCGCGGGCCCGCGCCGCCGCCCGACGACGCCGCGCGCTGCGAGCCCCTGCTGCGCGCGCTCGATCGCGCGGTCGCGATGCTCGCCGAGGGCCGCAACGACCGGGGCGAGCGCATCCTGGCGGCGCTCGAGACCGAGGGGGCCACGGCGCCCGCGGCTTGCGACCCGCTCCTCGTCGAGGCGGGCGTCACGCGGCTCGGCGTGCTCGGCGAGCTCGGCCGCTACGCGGACGCGGCGGCCCTGGCGGAAGCCCTGGCTTCGAGCGGCAGCTTGCCCCCCGAGGCGCACGACTACCTCGAGGGCATGCGGGCGCTCGCGAGCCACGAGCCAACGGACGAGCACCCCCCGCTCGACGCGGCCTTCGCGGCGCTCGACCGCGACCCGGCGAGCGCGCGCCCCCTGTGGAGCGCGGCCCTCGCCGTGGCTCCGGACGACGCGCTCGCGCTCACGGGCTCGGGCCTCGGGCGGCTCGCGCTCGGCGACGCGAAGGGAGCGCGGCGCGACCTCGACCGCGCGCTCGCGCAGCACGAGCTCGCGACGGGCGCCGAGGTGGAGCCCGTCGCCTGGTGGCCGCTCGTGCCGGAGCCCGGCCCGGCGACGCCGGTGACGCTGTTGCCGGAGGGCCTGCGCGGCCGGGCGCGCTTCGAGGGCCCCCAGGGCGCGCCGCGGGCGCGGCAGTGGCTCGGCGCGGATGAGCCAGCCCCGGTCGCCGCCGAGACGCCGGCGCAGCCCGCCCTCGACGCGGGCCCGTGGGCCGAGGCCGCGCCGAGTGGCCTCCGCGCTCTCCTGCCCGCCGACGCGGAGCACCCCGTGCGCGTGCTCGAGCTGGCCCTCGGGACGGAGCGGCGCCTGCCCGTCGCCGGCCGCTGCGCGCTCGCGGTCCTCTCCGGCGACGCGGCCGCCCTCGCGTGCGGCGAGCCCGGCGCGGCGGGCGAGGTGCTCCTCGTCGCATCCGACGGCTCGCTCGCGCGCTTCGCGCTCGGCGCCGAGGCACGCGCGCTCGCGCTCGCCGGCGAGCTCGTCGCGGTCGCCGAGCCCGCGCGCACGCTCGTGCTCGTCCGGCGGGGCGCGGCGCTCGAGCTCGCCCGCGCGTTCGAGGGCGGCGCGAGCGCGCTCGCGCTCCTCGTGTCTCCGGCGCGCGCGCTGCTCCTCCGCGCGGACGGCGACACGCTGCGCCTCGCCGACGTGGCGAGCGGCGCCGAGCTCCTCGCCGCGCCGAAGCGGTGCGACCGGCTCCGCGCGCTCCCGGGCGAGCTCGTGCAGTGCGGGGCGGAGGTCCTCGCGCCGAACGGGGCGCCCGTCGCCTACCGCGGCCCGCACCCGATCCTGCTCGCCGTCGACGGCGCGCGGCAGCAGGCGCTCGTGGCCGCCGGCGACGGCACGCCACCGGCACCACGGCCCTTCGCCGCGCCGGTGGCGCTCCCGGCCGGCCCGTGGTCCGAGACCCCGGACGGGCGCTTCGCGGTCGTGAGCTACGGTCACGCCCTCGGCGTCCACGCGCTCGCGACGGGCGAGCGGCTCGCGACGTGGGTCCCGACCCGGCACGGGGTCGCGGCCTTCGTGCCGGGTGGCCGCGTCGAGCTCTGGGGCGAGCCCGGCCCCGCCCTCGGCTGCCGCTTCGACGACGTGCTCACGGTCTTCGAGGTGTGCCGCGAGCGGGCGGTCGCGCCGGGCGCCGTGTGGCAGGCGCTCACGGGCGGCCGCGGCTACCTCGAGCCCTGACGGGCGGACCGCGCCGCGCGCGCCTCAGCGCCGGTAGCGCTCGAGCGCCGCGCCGAGGATGCGCACGCTGCGGACGAGCCGAGCCTGGTCGAGGACGTACGCGATGCGCGCCTCGTCCTTGCCGAGGCCGGCCGTCGCGTAGAAGCCGGTCGCGGGGGCGAGCATCACGGTCTCGCGCTCGAGCTCGAAGTCCTCGAGCAGAAAACGGCAAAAGTCGTCCGAGTCGGTGATGGGCAGCGTCGCGACGAGGTAGAAGGCCCCCTCGGGCCGGATGCAGCCGACGCCGATGCCGTGCAGGCCGTCGACGAGGACGTCGCGCCGCGCGCGGTACTCCTGCACGACGTCGCGGAAGTACGCCGCGGGCGTGTCGAGCGCCGCGGAGGCCGCGAACTGATCGACCGTGGCGGGCGACAGGCGCGCCTGCCCGAAGCGCAGGGCGGCGCTCCGGAGCTCGCGGTTCTTCGTGACGAGCGCGCCGATGCGCGCGCCGCACGCGCTGTAGCGCTTCGAGACCGAGTCGATGACGACCGTCTGCTCCTCGAAGCCCGTCAGGCCGAGCACCGACGGCGCGCGGCTGCCCTCCGGCAGGTCGTAGACGAACTCGCGGTAGACCTCGTCCGACACGAAGAAGATCCCGCGGCGGCGGCACAGCTCGGCGAGCGCCACGAGCTCGCCCCGCGACAGCACGACCCCGGTCGGGTTGCCGGGCGACGGCAAGACGAGCGCCCGGGTGCGCGGCCCGATCGCCGCCTCGACGCGCGCGGGATCGATGCGGAAGCCCTCGCTCGCGAGCGTGCGCACGGCCCGCACGCCGACCCCGAGCAGGTGCGCGAAGCCGGCGTAGTTCGTGTAGAACGGCTCGCACACGAGGATGTCGTCGCCGGGATCGCACACGGCGCCGAGCACGAAGAGCAAGGCCTCGGACCCGCCCACCGTGACGACGATGTCCTCGGCACCGACGGCCGGGCCGCCCCCCTCGGCCGCGAGCGCCGTGTAGTGGACCGCGAGCCTCTGCCGGTACCAGTCGTAGCCGTCGCTCGGAGCGTAGGCGATGACCTTCTCGTCGTAGCTCCGGTAGGCCGCGAGCATCACCTCGGGCGTCGGGATGTCGGGCTGACCGATGTTGAGCGGGTGCACGGTCACGCCGCGCGCCCGCGCCGCCGTGGCGAGCGGCGCGAGGCGGCGGATCGGAGAAGCAGGAGCGTCGTGACCGCGGTGCGAGAGCTTCGGCGTCGTCATGCGGCCGCTACTCTAGATCAGAGTGGTCGTTGTCGGTCGTCAGTCGTCAGTCCGGAGGCGAAGAGGGCCCGTCCCCTCGGCCCGCAGGGCCGAAACCGAGAAACTGAAAACTGATGACTGATGACTGATAACTGAAAACTGAAAACTGAAAACTACTTCTTCAGCAGCTTGAACGCGTGCGTCCACTGGTTGCGGGTGAGCCCGGGGATGCACCACAGCATGCACAAGGGCTCGATGGCGCGCGCCGCGGCCGCAGCGCCCATGTCCTCGGTCTCCCAGCCGAACTGGGTCAAGATCTCGAGGACGGCGCCCTTCGCGCCGGCGTCGTTGCCGCAGATGAACATGGTCGGCTTCGTACCGCCGAAGTCGGGGTTCACCATCCAGGCGTTGCCGACGCACGAGAACGCCTTGACGAAGTGCGCGCCGGGCACCTTCGCCTGGAGCTTCTCCATCAGCGACTCGTTCGGCCCGGTGAAGAACTTGATGACGCCGTGCTCGGGCGGCGCGTCGGCGATGGGGTTCGTGGCGTCGATGACGGGCTTGCCCGCGAGGGCGCCCTCGCACAGGCCGACGGCGGACTCGGCCGCGCCGCCCTTGACCGCGAGCACGACGAGCTCGCCGAAGCGCGCGGCCGCGGCGAACGTGCCGACGGAGGCATGCGCCCCCGCGCCGCTCTTCCAGGCGGCGAGCTTCTCGGGCTCGCGCGTGCCGCGCATCACCTCGTAGCCGTGCTTCAAGAAACCGTCGGCGAGCACCTGCCCCACGACCCCCGACCCCAGCACCGCGATCTTCTTCATGACTGCGTCCTCCCTGCCCCAAGCGGGCCCGACAGCCATGGGGTCGCGGCGCGCCGTTGGCAAGGGGGAGCGCAGAGAAAGCTCCGCCGCGCTCAGGGCCGGATCACGACCGACGTCCGCGGGCGGCCGTCGGGGTCGCAGCCGGGGCGGTGGAAGGCGTAGACCTCCTCGATCTCCGGATCGTCCACCGCCACGCAGCCGAGCGTCCAGTCTCCGGCGTCGGCGCCGCCGCCGTGGCCGTGGAGCTGCAGGAGGCTCCCGAGGCCGGTCGTCTGCGGGGGCTCGCGACAGCCGGCGAGGGCGCGCACGATGGCGTCGTGCTCGGCGCGGGTGATCGTGCCGCGGGCCAGGCCGTCGGCGGCGTCCGCGGCGTTCGGGTAGGCGAGCTGGAGCGAGCGGTGAAAGCCACTCGGGAACTTGCGCGAGATGAAGTACTCCCCCTCGGGCGTGCGGCCGTCGCCTTCTTGCTCCTTGGGACCCACGGGCGCGAAGCCGAGCGAGGCCTCGAAGCGCCGCACGACGCGCGCGCCGCAGTGGAGCTCGAGGATGCGCGCGGCCTTGTGGACGACGATGCGCCGCGCGTCCGCGCAGGTCGTGTAGAGCTCGGGATGGAGCTCGGTCGGCGGCTCGCCGCCGGGCTCGTCCGCGGCAGGCTCGTCCGCGGCAGGCTCGTGCGCGGCGGGCCCGTCCGCGGCAGGCCCGGGCGCGGCGGGCACCTGCGGCGCGAGCGCGGCGCCCTTTGCAGCCGGGTCGTCCTCACCGCCGGACGGCGCGTGCGGCGCGGCCCTCGAGGTCGCGTCGGCGAAGGAGGTGCTGCACGCGGAGGCGGACAGCAGCGCGAGGGCGAGGCCGAGGTGCCGCGCGCGGGCCGGCCCGGGGCGCCGGGGCACGCGCGGGGAGCATGGGGTCATGACCGCTCATCGCGGCGACCTCGGGAGTGTGACGGCCGCGGACCGTCGGGCTCGTGCGCGACCGCGCTCAGGGCGTGCGCGCGCCCGCGGCGTCGGGCCCGGGCTCGGGCAGCTCGCCCTCGAAGACGCGCTCGGCGGGGCCGAGCATGCGCGCCTGCCAGGCGCGGTCGACGGTGACGACGAGCTCGCCCCCCGGAAGTGCCACGGTGATCGGCTCATCGTGGCGCGCGAGGCCGGCCGCGATCGCGGCACCCGCGGCCGCGACGGCGCCCGTGCCGCAGGCGAGCGTGCGCCCGACGCCCCGCTCCCAGACCACCACCTCGATGCGCCGGCCGCCCTCGCTCACGCGGCAGAGCTCGACGTTCGTGCCCCCGGGCACGGCGCGCTCGAGCGCGGGCCCCACGCGGTCGACCGCCGCGTCGTCCCACGGGTCGAAGGTGACGG
>JADLAB010000428.1 GCA_020848455.1 Polyangiaceae bacterium | reverse complement strand
GCACGGGTCAGTGCGAACTGGACACCACCAACTGCACCACGCCCGCCACCACGTACAACAGCCTCACGAGCGCCGCGAACTGGGCGACCTTCGATGTCTCGACGGCGGACGCGGGGGCCAAGGGATTCGACGGAGCGGCCTTCGACGGGCGGTACCTGTACCTCGTCCCCTACAACAATGGCTCGCCAGACGGCATCGTGGCCCGGTTCGACACGCAGGCACCCTTCGGATCCACCTCGTCTTGGTCGACCTTCGACGTCTCGACCGTCGACGCCGGGGCCAAGCGCTTCCATGGCGCGGCGTATGACGGGAGATTCCTGTACCTCGTCCCCTACCACAACGGCGCCGCCGATGGCATCGTCGCGCGGTTCGACACGCAGCAAGCGTTCGGCTCCGCATCCTCTTGGTCGACGTTCGACGTCACCACGGTGAACGCTGCGGCCAAGGGATTCTACGGCGCAGCATTCGACGGCCAGTACCTGTACTTCGTTCCCTATCACGACGGCACGACCTACCATGGAGTTGCGGCACGCTTCGACACGCACGCGCTCTTTGGCTCGGCGTCGTCTTGGTCGGCGTTCGACGTCGCGACGGTGAACGCGACGGCCAAGGGGTTCTACGGGGCAGCGTTCGACGGCCGCTATGTGTACTTCGTGCCCTACAACAACGGGACGAGCATCCATGGCGTGGTGGCGCGTTTCGATACGGCATCCGCCTTCGATTCGATGTCCTCTTGGGCTACCTTCGACGTCTCCACCGTGAACGCAGCGGCCAGAGGCTTTTCCGGGGCAGCGTTCGACGGGCAGTTCGTCTACTTCGCCCCGCTCTTCAACGGTACCGCTTACCATGGCACCGTGGCGCGTCTCGACACACAGGCAAGCTTCGGTGCGGCCGCGTCCTGGTCTACCTTCGACGTGTCGACCGTGAATGCTGCTGCCCTGGGGTACGATGGCGCGGCATTCGACGGCCGGTTCGTGTACCTCGTGCCCCACGGCAGCCCGGCCCCTCACGGCAGGGTCGCTCGCTACGACACACAGGCCACTTTCGGCGCGGCCGCATCCTGGTCGATCTTCGACGTCTCGACGCTGAATGCGGGGGCCATGGGCTTTCTGGGCGCGGGGTTCGACGGCCAGTTCGTGTACCTCGTCCCCAACGACAACGGCTCCCCCGCCGGCGTCGTCGCGCGCTTCGACGCCAAGTCGGTGCCGTGGCTGCCAAAGGGGTGGAACGCTTCGTTCTTCTGATACCTGCACGGCGAGACAAGCAGCACAGATTCGCAGCTCCAGAGGTACTCCGTGGACCCGGCTCCAGGCGCCAGCGTGACACCGACCATCCGGCTGAGCAGGCCGCTCGGCCAGGGCGGTATGGGAAGCGTCTGGGTGGCGCACCACGCGGCGCTCGACACCGAGGTCGCGGTCAAGTTCATCTCGCCGGAGGCGCTGAAGGCCGAGCCGAGCCTCGCCGAGCGGTTCACGCGCGAGGCGCGCCTCGCTGCGAAGATCCGAGATCCGCACGTCGTACAGATACTGGATCACGGAGTCACGGCGGACGGCACGCCCTTCATCGCGATGGAGATGCTGGAGGGCATGAGCCTCGCACGGCTGCTGGAGCGGCAGGGGCCGCTCACGCCCACCGCGGCGGCCATGCTCGTGACCCAGACGGCGGGTGCACTTGGAAAGGCGCACAAGCTCGGCATCGTTCACCGCGACATCAAGCCGGACAACCTGTTTCTCACGACGGCCGCGGGTACCGTGTTCGTCAAGATCCTCGACTTCGGCATCGCCAAGGGCCAGCAGGCTGCAGTGTCTTCGTTGACCGCGACCGGTTCGGTCTTCGGCACCCCGCAGTACATGAGCCCCGAGCAACTACTGAGCGCGAAGGACGTGGACGCCCTGGCGGACCTCTGGGCCCTTGCGGTCGTTGCGTACGAGACGCTGACCGGACGGCCGCCGTTTCAGGGCGAGACGATGGCCGCGCTCACGCTCGCCATCTGCAACGCATCCTTCGAGCCCGCACGTGCTCACGATCCCGAGTTACCGCTCGAGGTGGACCACTGGTTCTCGCGCGCGCTGGCGCGACAGCCCGAGGACAGGTTCCAGACCGCGCGCGAGCTCGCCACCACTTTCGCCGAGGCGTGCTCGGGGTCGGTGCCGGCAAGCACTGCGCAGGCCCTCGAATCGCTACCAACGGCTCATGCGGCGCGATCCGCGACGGCTCCGGCGGTCGCGCCTGGCCCCGTCGTGACGATGTCGGGTGCCAGCACGTCACGAGCTGCGACCGCAGGTGAACGGCCGAAGTCTGCGGTCCCCTGGGTCCTCGGGACGCTCGTGGCGGTAGCCATCCTGGCTGTGGTGCTGTCGCGAATCGGTACGTCGAGCAGCGACGCGGTTTCGTCGCCCATTACGTCCGCGGCCCCGGCCTCCCCCGGAGCAACCACCGAGGTGGCGCCCACCGTGCCCACCACCTCGAGCCCGCCCAACGTCGACACCGCCGCCACGACGAGCGCTCTGCCCGCGACGCCGCGCGCGGCTGCCTCCGGGTCGAGCTCAGGCCCGGCGACCGGCTCGGCTGCGCCTTCGACCGCTCCACAAGCCCCGCCACCAACGGCTGCGAAGTCCTCCGCGCCCGCAGTCTCCGTGCCCCGGGTGGCATCACCGCCGCCCCAGCTACCCCCCGCGGACTGTTCGACGCCGTTCTACGTGGACGCACAGGGCATCAAGCGCGTGAGGAAGGAGTGCTTGTGACCAGACCAAGTCTCTTCTGGGTCGGTGTCGGCCTTGGAGCTGCCGTCATGACGGTCGCGGGTACCGTCGCCGCGCAAGGCCCGGCTCCTGACAAGCAGGCATGTGCCCAGGCCTTCGAGGACGCGCAGACCAAGCAGAAGGAGGGTCGGCTGAAGGCGGCCCAGGCCGCAGCCATCACGTGCGCCCACGAAGCATGCCAGAGCGCGCTGCGCTCGGAGTGCGTCGCCTGGGTCGACGAGCTGCGACTCCTGATGCCGTCCATCGTCGTCACCGCGAAGGACGCCTCGGGCGCGGACATCTCGGTCGCACGGGTATTGGTCGACGGCGCCGTCGTGGCGAGCCGCGTCGACGGCAAGCCGCTCGAGCTGGATCCGGGCGAGCACGAGTTGCGCGTCGAGCCGCCGGCAGGGGAGCCGCTCGTCACGAGGGTAGTCGTGGCGCAAGGCCAGCGCGGACGCCTCGTCGCGCTCCAGGCAGCCGCAGCAGCCGTGCCCCCTCCGGAGATATCGAGCGGCGGAATCTCGCCGTTGGCGCCCATCGGCTTCGCCATCGCCGGCGCGGGTCTTGTGGTTGGGTCCATCACCGGCGGGCTCGCCTTCTCCGCAGCCGCCTATTGCCGCGACAACGGCTGCACGGAGGACGAGCTCGACTCGAAGAAGTCCATCGCGCACGCATCCACGGCGAGCTTCGCGATCGGGGCAGCAGGGCTCGTGCTTGGCATCGTGGGCATGGTCATCCCGACTGGAGCCGAGACCGAAACGGGGGCTGCGCCGAGGGCGGTGCCCCTACTTGGCCCGGCCTATGCCGGGCTTGCGGGGTCGTTCTAACTCGAGGTTCGAGGACCTGGCGCGTCCGGACCTCCAGGCGCACGCCGCGCCCGCACCCGCCCGCAATCGTTGCATGTCTTCGTCGCTGAGGCCGCCCAGGTCATCACGGCGGCGCAGGCGCCGTCCCTCACCAGCACACGAGGCGCGTGTCGGTCGTGAGCCCGCAGCCGATGTCGCTGCCGATCTCGACGTCCACGAAAGCAATGTCGCTGGGCGGGAACAGATGGCCGTTGTTTGGGTCGGCGGCCCCGTCGCCCCAGCAATGGACGCTGCCATCCGACCGAACAGCGCAGGCGTTGTAGCGATTCATCGCGAGGTCCACGTAGCTCCCTCCCAGAAGGCCGGTGATCCCGTAGAAATCGAAGCCCCAGCAGACCACGGCCCCGTCCGTGCGGCGCGCGCATGCGACGGAATCTGCCGTACGGACTTCGTCGTAGCTCCCAGCCGGAATGCTGGTGAGGGCGTCGTCGAGTATGAGGTCGTCGATGCTCCAGCAGCTCAGCGAAGACGTGGAGCCGATCCCGCACGCGAAGCGATCGCCCGCCCCGATGGACTCGAAGGTACCGCTCGGGCCAGGCTCGGGCCAGCATCG
>JADLAB010000427.1 GCA_020848455.1 Polyangiaceae bacterium | reverse complement strand
CTCCGCGTCCGCGAGTTCCCGGCGGTGCGCGATGCCTGACCCACGGGACGACCTGATCCGGAGAGGGGAGATCACGCGACTCCTCACCGAAGCCGACGACCGCATCGACGAGCCGGAGGACCGGCTCCGGGTGATCGCGAACGGGCTGGCGATGCTGCCCGGGGATGAGGTTGGGGCTGCGGCCCTGGCGCTTGCGGAGGCGACCGACGCGAACTGGCCCAACCTCGGCGGGCGCATCACCCCGAGGATGCAGGACGCGGTCTGCGCCTACCGCTCCGCCGTCGCGGGTAGGGAGGCGGGGAGGTGACCGCCGGAGCATGGTGCGTTGCCGTGGAGTCCAAGGAACTCTCCCCCGGGCGCCTAACCGCGCACTGGTTCGAGGAGCTTCCCTACTCCAGCCCTGCCCTGCGCATCACCGCGATCTGCGGCGGCAAGTTCATGTTCCGCAGGAGGCCGAAGCCGGACGAGCGTGCGGATCGGTGCCCGATCTGCGAGGAGCGGACACGGTGACCTGCCCGAACTGCGGACACCGCACGACTCCCCGCGCCCATCGACGATCGCGACCGCAGACGCTCTACAAGCGAGTCTGGAACAAGGCCCGACGACGGGGCCTCGCGCTCCATGACTACGTCCAAGCCAACGTTTCCGCCTACCACGCGGGTCTCAGGCACGATCCCGACGCCCTGGAACTCACACCAAGGAGGACTCGCCATGAGTAAGCAACTGAACTTCCTGTCCGCTGGGATTATCGAGCGTGGGGTTGCGTTGGCCCGCGAGGTGGCGACGCTTGACCTAGATGCGCAGATCGATGCACTCAACGCGATCCGCGAGGCGCTCCACGCGGCCTCACCGTTCGCAGACGAGCCGGTGGACTTTGTCCGCTGGGAGCGCGCCGGCGCGATCACCGCGAACGACTACAACCCAAACTCTGTGGCACCGCCAGAGATGCGCCTCCTGGAGCACTCGATCACAGAGGACGGGTACACACAGCCGATCGTAGCGTGGCGGAACGGAGATCTATTCGAGGTTGTTGATGGGTTCCACCGGAACCGAGTCGGTCGCGAAAGCCCTTCCGTCCGCGCTCGTGTTCACGGGCGTCTGCCGCTCTCAATCGTCAACGCCACGCGCACCGACCGGACAGACCGCATCGCCTCGACGATCCGCCACAACCGGGCGCGCGGGAAGCATCGAGTCCAGGCTATGTCGGACATCGTGGTTGAACTGAAGCGCCGGAACTGGAACGACGAGAAGATCGGACGTGAGCTTGGGATGGACCCTGACGAGGTCCTGCGCCTGACGCAGATCACTGGGCTCGCCGACTTGTTCGCGGACCGAGAGTTCTCGAAGTCCTGGGACGTGGACGCGACCACAGACGATGAGATCGTGGCCGAGGTCCTTTCGGACGGCAAATCCGCCGAGGAGGAGTGACATGCGGCGCGTCTACCACACGTGGGACAAGTGGGAGTGCTACCCAGCAGGGTTCTACGAGAACGCTCCACCGAACGGGATCGCGCCGTCTGTGGCCCCAGCGATGTACCGAGATTTCCTGCGAGACACGCCGCGGTTCGAGGCCGCCCTATCCCGCGTGATCGCGGAGTGGCCTAACTCATGCGAGCACTATCTGAGCAACGAGAACATGAACCGCATCGCGTGGCTTGGGCAGGCGGCGATGTGCATCGCGACGCGCGTCCCAGCTGTGTTCCGTGGCGGGTTCAACCTGCTCAGCGCGAGCGAGAAGATCGCAGCGAACGAGGCGGCCCTCCGCGCCCTCAACGCCTGGCTCCGCTCGCGAGGGGAGCCGGAACTCGACATGGACGCTGCGCAAAGCAAAACAGAAATGAACCTATACTAATGTCCACACTCAAAAGACCGCAGTCGCTTGACGTCGTCGAGGCTGCGCGCGAGCGGATCGCGCATACCTTCGATCACTTCTCCAAGTTGTACGTCTCGTTCTCTGGGGGCAAGGACTCGACAGTCATGCTCCACCTAGTGGCAGACGAGGCGAGAAAGCGAGGACGCCGCTTTGGCATCCTCGTGATCGACCTCGAAGCTCAGTATCGCGTTACGATGGAGCACGTCGCCGATATGTTGGCGACGTACGCCGATTGCGCCGACCCGTACTGGGTCTGCCTCCCGATGCTCCTTCGTAACGCTGTGACGCAGTTTGAGCCGCGCTGGTGCTGCTGGGAGCCAGAGGCGCGGTCGATGTGGGTCCGGGAACTCCCCGATGCCTCTGGCGTCATCTCGGACCCGTCCTTCTTCCCGTTCTTCTCCGAGCGCATGGAGTTCGAGGAGTTCATGGTCCTGTTCGGCATCTGGTACGGGGGCGGGGAACCGGCGGCAGCGTTCGTCGGCATCCGCTGCGACGAGTCCCTGAACCGCTTCCGTGCCGTAGCGACAAACAGCAAGGAAACATTCGATGGGAAACGGTGGACCACGAAGGTCGAGACAGGGCTCTACAACATCTACCCGATCTACGATTGGCGTACCGAGGATCTTTGGACGTGGCATGCCAGGAACCCGACGCGGGCTCACAATCGCCTGTACGACATGATGCACCTCGCTGGCTTAAGCATTCACCAGATGCGCATCTGCCAGCCGTACGGCGACGATCAACGGCGTGGTCTGTGGCTCTACCACATCATCGAGCCTTTGAGTTGGTATCGCGTCGTCGCGCGCGTGAACGGTGCGAACTCTGGCGCGCTCTACATCAACGAAACCGGGAACGTCAACGGTTACAACCGAGTCACGAAGCCGAGCGGACACACCTGGAAGTCATTTTGCAATCTACTCCTCGCGAGCCTTCCGAACGTCACGCGGGACCACTACCTCAAGAAGTTCGCGATGTTCATCAAGGCTTGGGGGCGCCGCGGATACCGAGATGGCATACCGGACGAGGCGCCGCGTGTCTTAGAAGATAAGCACTGGGCGCCTTCGTGGAGAAGGCTATGCAAGGTGCTCCTGCGGAACGACTGGTGGTGCAAGGGGCTTGGGTTGACGCAGCCGAAGAGCAAGGCGTACCAGGAATACATCGCGCTCCGCGCGGAGAGGCGGGCAAGTGCAGGACACGAATGACGCTAGGTGTGGGACGTCAACGCAATCGATAGCTGGGCTTCTTCCGATGTATGTTTGCGGTCGGCCAGCGAAGCATTCGTGCCCGCTGTGCCTGCGTAAGTTGTGCTTTTTCCACGCTCCGCTCCACCACTGCGAACCGGATGCGAGCGCTGACGACGCAAGGTTGCGCCATGAGTGACGAGCATGACTTGGACCGAAACGACGAGCGCGAGTATCCAGACAATGGCTGCATGCGATGCGACGAAGGTTGCGATTGTGATGGGATTGTCGATTTCGACTTGGCGGATTGCGAGTGCCTGAACTGCCAAACCGACTGTGGATTTTGCGAGTGCTGCTGTCAGTGCGACGATCCGGACGTGCTCGAACTTCCAGCCACGAGGAGGACAGCATGAGAGACCTACGCCCTGAGCCGACACGCATCGAGCTTCTGGTGGGCCGCGTCCACCGCTTGATCGGGCGCTTCGGGGGCCTCCTCGACGCACCGGCCGAAGTCGCCTTCGCCCTCCTGCCCAAGAGCCTGGACGACCCGGCCATCGACGCCATCGTCCCCGTTCCAGCGTGCGGCGTGCCCAACTGTGACGGCAAGGTCACGGCTTGGGGGCTGCGCTGGACTCACAGGCGGGAGCTTGTTGGGTACAGGCTGACGAAGCGGAAGGACGGCGCCCGTGGGTAGGACCGCCGAGCCTCATCCCGCCGCTGTCTGCACGCGCCATCCGAACGCACCGCGCCGGTGGAAGCAGGTACGCATCCCGGGACAGCCCAACCGGCTCTCGGTCTGTTCGGCTTGCTCCCCACCCACGCGCCTCTCCCGCTGCGTGAACGGCCACGTTGACCGGGTCCGCCGGGGGCGCAAGCTCATCTGTCGGACCTGCGCACGCAAGTCGAGCCGGGCCTGGTACGAGCGGAACAAGGCGCTCCTGCGTGGAGACCCGTGGGCCGCGAGCGTGGCCGCGGTGGAGGCGGCGCGATGACCGACGAACCGATGCTCCCCTTCGATGACCCGATCCTGGCCGAGTTCCGCGTCTTCGACGCCGAGAACCCCCACATCTGGGAACACTTCGAGCGGTTCACGCTCATGGCGATCCGTGCCGGCCGGACGCGGTACTCGTCGGACGCGATCCTCCACCGCATCCGCTGGCACCTGGACGTCGATACGAAGTCCGACGACGGCTTCAAGGTGAACGACCACTGGACCCGCTGCTACTCGCGCAAGTGGTCCGAGACGCACCCCGAGTACGCCAACTTCTTCGAGCGGCGCGCGATCCGCGCTCGGCTCTAAGGGCCACGCATGAGCAACGACACGCCCGATCCGCCCAAGTCCGGAGGTATGCCTGAGTGGCTTCGGAAGCAGGTCGCAGCCACACTCGGACCAAAGGCGCTCCACAATCCTCTCCTCGAACCGCTGCCGAAGGACGACCTGGAGCCGGGGCAGATCGGGCTTTTGGCGGACGAGGGTAAGTACGGGAAGCGACCTCGCTGAACACATAGACACTTGGCGCATCGGCGGGACACCCGTAGTATCTCCGACGCTGATGCTGCCGTTACATGAACACACTCCAAGGCCCGTCGTCGCGCGCGAACCCTCGGGTTCATGCGGCGCATCAGCAACGACGCTGCGCACGGCGGGCACTTGGGGTCAAGGGGCCTAAATGCTGATCCGTAGTTGGCTCACCTACCAAGGCTCAAGCATCCGAGGAACACTTGCAAACCGCGTCTCGAACACAAAGAAGGGGAAGCGCGCTGACGACCTACTCGCGACTTACACGATGAAGTACGTCGCGGTCGCCACACACTTCGACGACGACTTCGACAGGTTCGCAGCGCGCATCCCGAAGCGCCTCGCGGCCGATGCGATGCTCGTCCGCCTACTACGGTTTGCTGCGGACAGGTCGCCGATCATGGGCGAGGTTCCAATCTCCCGCGACCGATGGGGACCTGTAGTCCTGAGAACCGACCAGTCCGACGTTTCAAAGCGTGACGGGGAAGTTGTCTTCGACGCCATGCTAGAGGAGAGGATCATCGTCGAGGCCACACCCGAGGCGCGCCTGGAGCGCATCCGGATGGCCCTCGCGTTGGTACACTATGAGCCGTCAGTGGATGCCTCAGGATGCGTAACTGGATACGTATCGCGAGACGTACCAGGGGGCGCCTCAGGATCTGCTCCCCCTCCCCCTCCCCCTCCCCCTGACCTAAAGAT
>JADLAB010000426.1 GCA_020848455.1 Polyangiaceae bacterium | reverse complement strand
CACGAGGTGCACTGGCCCGTCACGCACACGAGGTCGCCGCAGTCGGCGCTGCTCGTGCAGGTGCCGCTCGGACGCGGGACGCAGTGGCCGTCGGGCGAGCACTCCTCGGTCGCGAGGCAGTCGGCGTTCGACAGGCAGGGCTCGGGCACGAGGCAGTGGCCGTCGACGCAGATGCCGCCCCCGGGGCACTCGGTGTCGACCGTGCACCCGGACGGGACGATGATGTCGGGCACGTCGTCGCCGTTCGCGTCGACCGGCACGCACGGCCCGACCTGGCCGACCTCGAGGTCGCCCGACCCTTGGCTCTCCGAGCGGAAGAAGAGCCGGGCATCGCACGCGGGGGTGAGCCCGACGCGCGCGAGATCGACCGAGGCCTGCAGGTACCCGTGCGCGAGCCCGTTGATCTCGACGGGGTCGCCGTCCTGCCCGGCCTCGCCGGTCGCCTCGGCCGCGTCGAGCGTCGCCGCGACGAACTGCCCCTGGACCTGGTTCCACTCCCAGAGCGCGCCGACGGTCGCGTTGCCGCGGATCTCGAGCGCGTACTCGTAGCCGCCGTTCGACGGGTCGGTCGTGAAGAGCGGGCTCACCTCGGTCGCCGCCGCCGAGCCGCCGCTGAGCGGCGAGGCGTCGCTGTCGATGAAGGCGTAGACGCGGACGTTCCCGCCGGCGGCGTTCTCGTCCGACACGTAGCTCCGCAGCCACAGCCGGGTCGCGTCGGCCGCCGCGAAGGCCGAGCGAATGTCGATCGACCGCTCCTGCTGCGCGAAGGAGGCGAGCCCGTCTCCGGCGACGTCCTCGGCGCCGTACGGCCAGCCGGTCTCGCCGGTCGCGTCGATCGCCACGATCTCGGCGAGCCACGGCGCCGTCCGGGGACTCACCCAGTTCTGGGCCAGGGCCACGCTCGGGACGATCAGGACGGCGGCGACGGCCGCGCAACGCAAAGCAAGGGGGGCTGGCATCGGAATTGGCCTCCTAACTGGCGCTGTGGCACCGGCCCTCCGGTGCGGCTCGGGTTTTTTCGCCGCGAGCGCAATCGTCCACCGACGCTGGCGCCGCCGAGCCCGGCGCGCCGTCGGCCCCGCGGGCTCACTTCGGCCCGCTGCGCTCCCGGATGGCCTCGATCGCCTTGCGCATCTCGGGCGCCTCGCCGGGGCACACCGGTGCGCACGGCTCGCGCCCTGCCGCGCCGCACCCGCTCGCCTGCACGTCGGACAGGGCGGCGAGGATCGCGATCGCGCGGGCGTCGCCCTCGGCGACCGCGCGCGGCAGCAGCGGCAGGCGTGCGGCGCAGCTCGGCGCGCTGCGGAGCGCGTGGGCCACGGCGACCGCGGCGCTCGTGCGCGCGCGCACCTCGGGCTCCTCGAGTGCCGCCCCGGCGCGCTCGCGCGCGGCCGGGCTCGAGACCACGAGGTCGTAGAGCAGATCCGGTCCGTGCTCGCCCATGCGAGCCCGCATGAGGTCGAAGGCCTTGCTCGCGGCGTCCGCGTCGTCGCTCTGCGCCGCCATGGCGACGAGCAGCCGCATGCGCCGCTCCCCGGCGAGCTCCGGCGCGAGCGCGAAGGCGCGCGCCGCCGCATCCATCGCCGCGCCATAGTCCACCGCCTTGCCGTGAGCCAAGGCGAGCGCGCCGAGCACCGCCGGATCGTCCGGGTAGCGGCTCGCGAGCACGGCGAGCGCGGCCGGGTCGTCGAGGGCCGCAGTGAGCTCGCGCTCGCTCGCGCCCTCGGCCGGGGCGCTCGGCTCGGGTGCGGGCGCGGACGCGGTGGGCGTCGGGCTCGCGGCCGGCGACGCCGTGGTCTGCCCGGGCTCGGCGGTCGTGGCCGGTGTGTCGTTCGCATTCGGAGCGGCGGTCACTCCGGGCGCGGGCTCGCGCGCGGCGGCGCCGTCGAGGACCGGCGCGACCGCGGGGCCTCGGAGCTCGAAGCCGACGTAGAGCGCCGCTCCGCCCGCGACCGCGACGAGGCCGACGACCAGGGGCCCGGCCACGAAGTGCTGCCAGCGGCGCGTCGCCCGCGCGCGCACGCTCCGCGAGAGCGCCGTCGCGCCCGCGGCGAGCGCGGCGATCCCCGCCAGGAGCGTCCACCAGATCGGGGCGCCGAGCCCGAAGGGGCGCTCGGCCGCGAAGGCGACCGAAGCGACGAGGTCGACGACCCCGACCGCGAGCGCCGCGACGCCGTACGCGGCGAGTGCCGCGAGCAGCACGGGGCGTACGGCCGCGAGTCGCTCGAGGACGCGCGGGGTGTCGTTCCAGACCGCGCGCCCGAGGTGGCGCGCGTAGAGGACGGCCGGCGTGACGAGCATGCCGGCGAGGGCGAGCAGCACGAGCGCCATCTCGATCGGGCTCGGCAGGGCAGCGCGCGTCCCGCCGCGTGCCGCGCTGAACACGCCGGCGATGGCGCTCGTGGCACCGGCGAGCACCACGAGCGCGGACACGACGAGGTAGACCGCGAGGGTGCCCCGCGCGCCGGTCACGTCGGAGAGGGCCCGCACGGAGCGCGTCGCGCTCTCGTCGTGGAGGTCGAACGGCGCGAGGGCCGCGTCGAGCTCGTCCGTGCTCGCGTAGCGGTCCGACGCGTTCTTCGCCATGGCGCGCTGCACCACGAGCTCGAGCTCCTCCGGCACGCCTGGCTCGACGGCGCGCGGTCGCGGCGGATCCTCGGTCGCGACGGCGAGGATGGTCGCGGTCGGATCGGCCGGGTCGAAGGGTGCACGGCCCGTGATGGCCCGGTAGAGGATGGCGCCCACGCCGTAGACGTCGGCGCGCAGATCGACGTCCTTGGCGCACGCCTGCTCGGGCGACATGTACGCCGGCGTACCGATGATCGCGCCGGCCTGGGTGAGCCGGCTGTCCGTCTTGTGCGCCAGCCGCGAGATGCCAAAATCGAGGATCTTGGCGACGGGCCGCGCGAGATCCCCCGTCAGGAACACGTTCTCCGGCTTCATGTCGCGGTGCACGATGCCGGCCCGATGCGCCGCGCCGAGGCCCTTGCAGAGCTGGCGCGCGACGCGGACGGCGACGGCCGTCGGCAGCTTGCCCACGGCGTCGAGGTGCTCGCCGAGCTCCACGCCGTCGAGGTACTCGGCGACGAGGAACGGGCGACCGTCGCCGGTGCGGTGCACGTCGTAGACGCGGACGACGAAGGGGCTCGGAACCGCGGCCGCCGCCTCGGCCTCGCGCTGGAAGCGCTCGAGTGCCTCGGGGCGGTGCACGAACTCCTCGTGCAGCACCTTGACCGTCAGGCGCTTGCCCGGGATGCGCGTGTGGCGCGCCTCGTACACGCGACCCATGCCGCCCTCGGCGAGCATGCCGACGATCTGGTAGCTGCCGGCGAGCGTCGTCCCGAGCAGCGGGTCCTCGCTCTCGGACTGGGAGGGCGCCCCGGTCCAGTGGCGCGACGGCTCGGAGCCGCGCGGTCCGGGCGTGGAGCCGGCGGGTCTCGAGGGGGTGGCGACCGGGCCGGTCGGGAGCGACATGGGGAGCGCCGAGCCTCGGGCACCTCTGCCTGCGCCGCAAGGGGGCGGGCGGGCGCCCACGCGTTCGCCTGCGCCCGCCTAGGCCTCGCCGGGCGCCACGGGCTCGAGGCGCGCGGGGACGTGCTTGTGCCACGGCGTGCCGACGAAGGGGTCGCGGTCCTCGACCGCCGTCAGCTCGTTCGGCGCGACGCCGGTCGTCGCCTCGCCAGCGTCGGTCGGGTAGTGCAGGCCGAGGCCGTTCGGCAGCGACACGTGCCCGGGCTGCATCGTCCCCGACACCTCGACCGTGACGACGGCGGAGCCGCGTCGCGTCGTGAGCCGCACGCGTCCGCCGGTCTCGACACCGAGCGCGGCGGCGTCCGCGGGGCTCAGGCGCAGAGCGCCCGCCGCGTCCGCGAGCCGCCACCCGGGGTCGCGCAGGATGGTGTTGGCCGTGAACGAGCGGCGCTCGCCGGCGGAGAGCACGAACGGGAACGCCGCGTCGCGCACCTCGGCGGGCGAGGCGCACAGGGCGCCGAGCGTCTCCAGCAGATCGGGCAGGTCGAGGTGGATCCGGCCGTCGGGGGTGCCGATGCGCTCGAAGCACTGGCTCCACTCGTCGACCGCGAACACGACGCCCGACGGGCGCGCGAGCAGCGCGTCGAACAGCGCACCCGCCGCCTCGAGCGGTGTGCCCCCGAAGCCGGCCCGCGCGAGCGAGGCTCCGTGCTTCGAGGCCGCGCGGAGCGCGAGCCCGTAGAGCACGGCGCCCTCGCGCAGGGGCTCGGGCAAGGTCGGCCCGAGCGTGCGGTACAGGATCGTCGACGCCTGGCTCATCAGGCGCGGGTCGGGCATCACGCGCGTCATGAAGGCCTCGGCGTAGGCCGCCCGCCCGCGGCTCGCGGCCTCGCGGAGCGGCGCGAGCGTCGCCTCGTCGACGGCGCCGAGTGCCGCACCGAGCCGGGCGTGGATCTCCGCCTCGCTGAGCGGGCCCTCCGGCGGGGGCAGGAGGCGCGGCCGCAGGTGGAAGGCGTTCCGGGGGAACTCGAAGTTGAAGAAGCTCGCCTCGGCCTTCTCGAGCTGCGTCGCCGCCGGGAGCACGTAGTCGGCCAGGCGCGCGGTCTCGGTGAGCGCGACGTCGATGACGACCAGCGTGTCGAGCGACGCGAGCGCCGCGCGCAGGCGCGCGGAGTCCGCGAGCGAGTGCGCCGGGTTCGCCGCCTCGACGATCATCGCGCGGTAGCGCGCCGGGTGATCGCAGAGGATCTCCTCGGCGAGGACGTTGCACGGCACGAGCCCGCCGACGAGGGTCGCGCCCGCTACCGGGCTCTTGCCCTTGCCGGCCCCGCCCGTGAAGGGGACGAGCGTGGTCGGCACGAAGTGGCTGCCGGGCTTGCCGAAGCTGCCGGTGAGCGCGATGAGCAGGCGGTGGAGGTAGCTCACGAGCGTGGAGTTGGGACCCATCTGCACGCCGAGATCCTCGAAGCTCGCGAGCGCGCGGGCGCGACCGAGCACGCCCGCCGTCCGGCGCACGAGCGCCTCGTCGAGCCCGGCGCGCTCGCACGCGGCCGCGATGTCGACCGCGCGGAGCGCCGCGAGCACGGGCTCGAGCCCCGTCGCGTGCGCCCGCAGGAAGTCGTGGGCCACGAGATCTTCCCGCACCAGCACGGCGCCGAGCGCGGCGAGCAGCCAGGCGTCGCCGCCGGGCCGCACCTGCAAGTGGATGTCGGCGAGCTCGGCCGTCTCGCTGCGCCGCGGGTCGACGACGACGAGCGTGCGCCCCGGGTCGCGGGCGAGCTCCTTCAGCGTCACCCGCGCCCGCGGGATCGAGTGCGAGTGCCAGGGGTTCTTGCCGAGGAAGAGCGCGACGTCGCAGTGCTCGAAGTCGGCGCGCGTGCTCGCCCCGAACATGCGGTGGCTCACCCACATCTCGCCGGTCTTCTCCTGCGCGAGGGCGTTCGAGCGGTAGCGCGAGCCGAGCGCGGCGCGCGTCGCGGTCGCGTAGGCCCCGGGCAGGTGGTTCGCCTGGCCGCCCCCGCCGTAATAGAAGATCGACGCGCCCCCGTGGGTGTCGCGCACGCGCGCCAGCCGCTCGGCGACCTCGCGGATGGCGGTCGGCCAGTCGAGGGTCTCGAAGCTGCCGTCCGCTCGCCGCCGCAGCGGCGCGAGCACGCGGTCGCGGCCGTGCTGGTAGAAGTCGAGCCGGTGGGCCTTCTCGCAGGCGTAGCCGCGCGACACGGGGTGCCGCCGGTCGCCGCGCGTGCGCACGAGGTGGCGCCCGCCTTCGCCGCCGAGGCGCACCTCGAGGCCGCAGTTGCACTCGCACAGGATGCACGCCGTCGGCTGCCAGTCGCTCGCGTCCATGCGGCGAAGCGTGGACGCGCGTCGGTCGTCGCGCAATCGCGGTGGCGCGCGTGGGCGCGCCGGAGCGACCGGCGCGCCGCAGCGCGAGGCACCGGCGCTACTTGAGCTTGAGGCCCAGGCCCTTGAAGAGCTCGGAGGCAGCCACCGGGGTGGCCGCCGTCTTGCCGGCCTTGCCCGGGCCGCCGGGCGCGCCCGGGTCACCGGTGTTGCCGCTCCCACCGCCCGACGGACCGTCGCCGGCGGGGCCGCCGGCGCCGCCCTGACCGCCGGGCCCACCGGCGCCGCCGAGCGCCTTCAGGACGAGCCTGTCGGCGAGCTCGGGGTGCGCCTTGTCGTAGCGCACGGTGAGGGTGCCGGAGTGGCCGCCCTGGCCGCCGGGACCCCCCTTGCCGCCGGGGCCGCCCTTGCCGCTGGTCTGGCTCGAGCTCGGCGAGGCCTGGCCCTGGCCGCCCGTCCCACCGGTGCCGCCCTGACCGCCGTTGCCGCCCCCGATGCTGATCTCGAGCTTGGCGCCCTCCGCGAGGGGCTTGGCCCACCACCACCCGTCCGCCTCGCCTTCCTTGTGCGCGAACGCGACGACCAAGGTGCCGCTCGGCCCGGCGTCGACCACGCCGACGTCGACCTGCACGTTGGGCCCGTTGCCGCCGTTCCCACCGGGACCGCCCGTCCCGCCGGGGCCGCCTTCCGGCAGCGTCAGGCTCCCGCTCTGGGGCACGAGGCCCTGGCCCGCCGGGCCCATGGCGCCGTTCGCGCCGGAGCCGCCCCAGACGGCGATGGGCTTCACGCACGAGAGGTCGAGCTTGAGCTTCTTGTCCGCCTTGATGTCCGGGCGTCCGTCGACCGCGGCCTTCACGGTGACGCCGTCGAGGAGCTTCGAGAGATCGGCCGGCAGCTCGAGCCCGTCCGCTCCGAATCGGCCCTGGCTCGCCTCGAGGGCGAACAGCGTGTAGTCGACGTGGCCCTGGCGTTCGCCCGACTTCTGCCACGTCTCGAGCGTCTTGCCGTCGTCGAGCGTGACGGCGATGCGCACGGGCTCGGTCCGGCCGAAGCACACGTCCTCTTCGGGGATGGCGAGCGACGTCACGCGCGCGGGATCGACCTTCTCGGCCGTGCCCGCCGCGGCGGCGGCGTCCTTGCGCACGTGCCGGTCGATGGTGCAGGCGAGGTTGCGCGCGCTCGCCTTGTTCGAGTAGCCGTCCGTCATGCTCGCGAGCTTGCCCGGCAGCGAGCCCGAGACGTCGCTCCAGGACACGTCGTAGATGATCTGGGCGCCCGTCGTCGGGTGCTTGTCCCGCTTGACCTTCTCGGCGCAGATGTCCTTGATCTGGGCGACGTCGCCGGCCGCGTACAGGGCCTCCTGCGCCGCAGCCTCGACGAGGAAGAAGTTCTTGCAGGCCTTCTTGCTCGCCTCGCCGTGCTGGGTGTTCCCGCAGAGGTCGGCGAGCGCCACCAGGTCCTTCTTGGCGTACGCGCTGTCCGCGTCCGCGACCGTTGGCTTGCCGCCGCCGAAGAGCGCGCAGCCGGGCAACGCACCGACGAACAGCAGGGTGCCGAGTCGGCAAGCACATGGACCGATCCCAAACTTTCGCATCCGAGCCTCCTTCGCCCGACCACGCGGGCGCACCTGCCGCGTTCCGAGGAGGGGACACGCGCGCAGGATGGCGCCGCTTATCGCGCGGGTGGCGTCGTCACGCAAGACGGCGCGAGGCGAGAATCGCCCATCAATCGGCCGAGTAGCTCGCGTTCCGTAGCGTCAGCGACGTCCCCGTCGGCGGCCTGTGCTACCAACGTCGCCACCCATGAACGACGTGCCCGCCCCCTCCGCCCCCGCCGCGAGCCACGCCGAGGCCGCGCGCCGGATCTTCGAGCTGCTCAACGCCCGCGACCTCGACGCCCTCGCGGCGTTCCAGCACGAGGACGTCGTCGACGACTTCGTCGCCGTGGGGGTGTATCGCGGGCGCGCGGAGGTGCGGCGCTTCTTCGAGGAGCTGTTCGGCGCGTTCCCGGATTTCCGGCTCGACGTGGTGCGCGTCACGGCCGCGGCCGACATGGCCGTCGTCGAGTGGACCGCGGAGGGCACGTTCACGGGCGCGCCCTTCCAGGGCGTGCACGCGAACGGCAAGCGCGTCGCGCAGCGCGGCGTCGACTGCATGCGCTTCGAGGGCGGGCGCCTGCGCCACAACGTCATCTACTACGACGGCGCCGCCTTCGCGCGTGGCGTCGGCCTCTTGCCCGCCCAGGGCAGCGCCGGCGAGACCGGGCTCAAGGCGGCGTTCAACGCGCTCACCGGCGCGCGCAAGGCGCTCGGGATCTAGCCATGTCGAGCCGCGCCTCGTGCCGCCCCTTCACCCTGCTCGCCGCGCTCGCCGCGGCCGCGACCGCACTCGCCGTCGCTCCGCCGGCCCGCGCGGACGATGACCTCCTGCCGCTGCCGGCCTTCCGCGTGCAGCTCGGCCCCGTCATCCACATCGGGCAGGTCGAGCCGACCTTCGCGCTCGACCTCGACGCGGGCGCGGTCGTGCTCTTCGGCAACGACTTCTCCTTCGCCCTGAATCCGGAGCTCGGCTACTCCTTCGACAGCTACGGGAGCCACACCTTCAACCTCCTGTTCGGCTTCGGCGGCGGCGTGCCACTGGCCTACATGCTGCTCCAGCCGAGGTTCCTCGCCGGCACGCTCGTCAAGGACGGCGGCCACGGCGCCGACGAGACCTTCGCGGCGACGGGCATGCGCAACGGCCTCGGCCTGCACTTCCTGTTCGATCTGCTGAGCGTCGAGGTCGGCCACCAGTTCCTCTACTCCGACGGCACCTTCCACAACGACGTGCACGTGATGTTCGGGACCAACCCCGCCTCGGCGGCGATGGTGCTCGCGCTCCTCGCCGGCAGCGCGCACTGAGCTCGGCGTTCGCCCTCCCGGGCGCAAGTCTCGCGGACGCCGCACGACCCACGGCCCTGCCGTGACGTAGCGGCCGGGCGGCGCGGCGCGCGCGCGGCCGTTTCGTACAACACCGTTACACGAGTTTGCGTATACTCGTTACACGATGCGGCGGGGCGCGAGCGGGGGTGAAAGAGGCGCGCTCAAGATGAGCGAGCTCGTGGCGCGGAGCGGCGTGTCGCGCGAGCTCGTGCACCACTACCTGCGAGAAGGCCTCTTGCCGCCGCCCAGGGGCCGGGCGCGCTACGACGAAGTGCACCTGCGCCTGCTCGGTCTCGTCAAGCGCCTGCGCGACGAGCGCTTCCTGCCGCTCGAGGTGATCCGCGAGCTCGTCGTGTACCTCGACCACGACCCCGAGCGGCTCGAGATCGTGCTCCTGTCCGGCGCGGGCCTCGTCGCGGCGGCGCAGCAGCGCGCGCGCCAGCCGAACGGTGCGGCGCGCCTGTCGGAGCGCGAGCTCGAGGCGGCGAGCGGCGCGTCGCGCGAGCTCGTGCAGCGCTGCGTCGCGGCCGGCCTCGTCGCGCCCGAGGCGGACGGCTTCGGTCGCGCCGAGGCGAGCGTCGTCGCGCTCGTGCGCCACGGCGTCGCGCTCGGCATCCCGCTCGACTCCTTTCGCACCATCCGGCGCTACGTCGAGATGGCCTTCGCGCTCGAGCGCGTGCTCTTCATGCCGCGCGTCGAGCCCACGGTCGACCTCGTGCGGCTCGGCCGCGACGTGGCGGTGCGCAAGGAGCTCGCGAACGCCTTCGTCGCGAGCGTGCTCGGCAGTCTGGTCGAGCGCGAGCTCGCGGGCGAGCTCGGGCCGACGGCCGCCGCGAGCCGGAGCTTCGCGGCGGCCGCGTACCGCCCGAGCGACGCCTTCCTGCAGAAGCACGGCGTGAAGGCCGCCCTCGAGGCGCTCGAGGTGCGCCTGCACGCCCGGCCGCGCGATCGCGCGCTCGTGGCCCGCCGGCTCGAGCTGCTCGCGCTCGCGGGCCGCGACCACGAGCTCGTGTTCGCCCTCGAGCAGCCGCGGGCACCGCTCTCGGCCGCGCGCCTGCACGGCTACGCGCTCGTCCTGGTCGGCGAGACCGAGCGCGCGGTCGAGGTGCTGGCGCCGCTCGCGGCCGAGCGGCGCGCCGACGCGCTCGTGCTCGCCAGCCTCGCGGTCGCCGAGCTCGGTCGTGCGAGCGCCCCGGTCGAGGCGGCCCTGCCCGCGGTCGGGCGCGCCGTAGCCCACGCCGAGGCCGCGCTCGCCGCCGCGCGCGGCGCGCGCTCGCCCGAGGCCGACGAGGCGCGCCTCTTCGCCGGCTACGTGCTCGCGAGCGCACCGGCGTCCGCGGCACGCGGGGCGCGCGGCGTCGCGGCGCTCGTGGACGTGTACGCGCGCGCGGGCCAAGCCTCGGAGGTGCGCGGCCTCGCGCGCGCCGCGCGCCTGCGGTTGCGCATCGCGAGCGCGTGCGTCTTGCACCGCGTGCTCGCGCGCGCCGAGCTCCACCGGTCCGCGCGCGCCGCGGCCCCGCCCCGTGCCGAGCTCTGCACGGAGGTCCTGCGCCTCGACCCCGCGTCCGAGGCAGCCCTCGAGCTTTACGCACACGGAGGTAGAGAGTGAAGCCATCCCTCGCCGACAAGAAGTTCGTCGCCACGCGCCAGGGGAAGATCGCGTACCTCGAGGCGGGCGCGGCCGACGCGCCGGCCGCCCTGCTCGTGCACGGCATCCCGACCTCGAGCTACCTCTTCCGGCACGTGATGCGCCACCTGTCGGGCGCGTTTCGCCTGCTCGCGCCCGACCTCATGGGGCTCGGCGACACCGAGGTCGATCCCGCGCGCACCGACTTCGCCATGCCGGCGCAGGCCGAGATGCTCGAGGACTTCCTCGACGCCGTCGGCGTGCCGTGCGCGCACCTCGTGGCGCACGATCAGGGCGGCGCGGCGGCGCAGATCCTCGCCTGCCAGCGGCCCGGCCGCGTCGACCGACTCGTCCTCACGGACTGCGTGTGCTTCGACAACTGGCCGGTGCCCGCCGTCCGCACGCTGCAGCGCTTCGCGCGCCTGCCGTTCGCGGACCTCGTGTGTCGCACGGGGCTGATGGAGTGGAAGGAGACGCGCACGTCGGCCTCCGCCTTCCGGCGTGGGGTCGTCGACCGGGCGGCGCTCGACGACGCGACCATCGCCGAGTACCTGCGCCCGCTCCGCGGCACGGCCGACGAGCGCGCGCGCTTCCTCGCGTTCCTGCGCGCCGGCAGCCCGCGCCACACGCTCGCCGTCGTGCCGCGCCTGGCGGAGTACAAGAAGGCGACCCTGGTGCTCTGGGCGCGGGAGGACACGTACATCCCGCTCGTGTGGGGGCGCCGGCTCTACGAGACCATCCCGGGCGCGGTCCGCTTCGAGGTCGTCGACGGCGCGGGCCACTTCTGGCCGGAGGAGCGGCCCGAGCCCTTCGCGGAGCGCATCCTCGCCTTCCTCGCCGCGCCGTCGGTCGCCGTGGCGGCCAGCGCGGGCGCGAGGTCGAGCCCGGGGCTCGTCGAGCCGGGGAGGCTGGCGCGCCCGAGGTGCAAGGCCGCGACCGAGCTCGCCGCGCTCGAAGCGGGCGCGCCGGCGCCGGAGGTGGAGTCATGAAGGACCGCAGTCTCTTGCTCACGACGCCCTGCTACCCGTACCCGACGCTGCCGATGAACGACTCGATCACGGATGCGACCGGGCAGCGCTTCACGAAGGGCGACGATCTGTTCACCATCATCTCGCACACGCACTGTTTCGCCAATCACATCCTGGCGCAGAACGTGTCGTGGCCCTCGGTGGTGCTCGAGTACCCGCGCTGGGAGGACTTCACGGCCGAGGTCGCCAAGGGTTACCCGTATCTCGGCATCAGCGCCTACCCGCCGCACCTCGAGACGGTGCTCAAGATGTGCGAGCACACGCGCAAGGCCGCGCCCGGCACCAAGATCCTGCTCGGGAGCTACGCGGCGCAGGCCTTCCAGGCCACCCACGACAAGGCGACGCAGCAGAAGTACGTCGACCACGTGGTGATCGGCGAGGGCGTGCAGTACCTGCGAAAGCTCCTCGGCGACCCCGAGGACGCGCCCGTGCAGCAGGTGCTGTTCCCCAAGGCCGGCGGCTCCATTCCGTGGCTCACGCGCTACCCCCGCGGCGGCGTCGGGTTCCTGGTGTCCGGCCTCGGCTGCGTGGGCGGCTGCGACTTCTGCTCCACGACCGCGATGTTCGGCAACAAGAGAAAGCAGCTGCTGTCGGCCGGCGAGCTCTTCCGGGGCATCGAGCTCTATCACCAGCACTTCCCGGACGTGGTCATGGTCTTCGTCATCGAGGAGGACCACTTCCGCGTGCCGGCGCACCTCGCGGAGCTTCGCGAGGGGTGGCGCGCCCATCCGAAGCTCTACGAGGATCTCGACTGCTTCACCTTCGGGTCGGTCGACAACATCGCGAAGTTCGCCGACACCTACGGCTGGGACGCGATCCTCGAGGCCGGCGTCGGCTGCATCTTCATCGGGGTCGAGAGCAAGTTCGCCGGCGCGCACGGCTACGACAAGCGCCACGACGTCGACGCCAAGGTCGTGTTCGATCGGCTCCACGCGATGGGCATCCGCACCGTGGGTGCGTGGATGTGCGGCTGGGACTGGCACGACCACACGAACGTGCACGAGGACCTCAACTACTTCGTGTCGCTCCGGCCCACCTACCAGCAGCTCACGCGCGTGAGCCCCTTTCCGGGCACGCCGCTCTGGGAGCGCCTGAAGGAGGAGGGGCGCGTGAAGGAGGTCGCCTGGGAGGACGTGCACTTCTGGAGCGGCGCGCAGAAGAACGCGAACCTCGAGACCCACGAGACCCTGAACCTCATCCAGGAGGGTTACGACCTCATGTACCGCACCTGGGGCCCGTCGATGATGCGCCGCCTCGACGTGCAGCTCGACGGCTACGCGTACTGCATGGCCTCGGACAACCCCGCGCTCCGCCACCACAAGTCGAAGCTCTTCCGGCGCCAGTCCTCGATGCTCTGGTGGATGCTGCCCGCGTGCGAGCGCTTCGCACCGAACGGCATCGTGCGCCGCCGCATCCGCAAGATCGACGAGAAGTACCGGCGCCTCGTCGGCGCGCCGACGCCGGTCATGCGCACCATGGCCGCGATGGTCGACAAGATGGCCGTCGCCGCGAAGCTGAAGGAGCTCGTCAGCCCGATGAACCGCTTCGTGAAGGAGGAGCCCTTCAAGCGCTACCGCTACGACAAGGACGAGCGCCCGAGCGGCAACGGGCGTGGCAACGGTCATGGCGCCGGCGCCGCGCCGCGCGGCGGCATGGCGAGCGAGGCCATCCCGTACCGCACCGAGTGGCCCGGGCCGAGGAACGCCGACTACGAGGCCGAGGTGAAGCGCGTGCACCACGTGTGGCGCATCATCCGGCTCGCCTGCGAGGCGGCGCGGCGCCTCGACTGGAAGACGGCCGACGCCGACATCGACGGCTACCTCATCGATCGGCTGCGCAACGAGCGCTTCGGGGTCGCCTTCTGATGCAGGGCGCGGCGGTCTACCCGTTCGCGGCGCTCGTCGGGCAGGAGCGCATGCGCCTCGCCCTGGTGCTCACGGCCGTCAACCCGCGCCTCGGCGGCGTGCTCGTGGAGGGCGAGCGCGGCACCGCGAAGTCGACGGTCGTGCGGGCGCTCGCCACGCTCTTGCCCGAGATCGAGGTGGTCGAGGGCTGCCCCTACGGCTGTGATCCCGACGAGCGCGCCGCCCAGTGCGACGCGTGCCGCGCGCGTGCCGAGCCCCCGCGCGCGCGGCGCCGGCCGCGGCTCGAGACCCTGCCGCTCGGCGTCACCGAGGACCGCCTCGTCGGGACGCTCGATCTCGAGCGGGCGCTCCGGGCGGGCGAGAAGCACTTCGAGCCGGGCCTGCTCGCCCGGGCGCACCGCGGCGTCCTCTACGTCGACGAGGTGAACCTGCTCGAGGACCACATCGTGGACCTCTTGCTCGACTCGGCCGCCATGGGCTTCAACGTGGTCGAGCGCGAGGGCGTCAGCCACACCCACCCGGCACGCTTCATCCTGGTCGGCACCATGAACCCCGAGGAGGGGGAGCTCCGGCCGCAGCTGCTCGATCGCTTCGGCCTGTGCGTGGACGTCGCGGCCGAGGCGGAGCCCGGGGCGCGGAGCGAGATCGTGCTGCGCCGGCTCGCCTGGGAGCGCGACCCCGTCGCCTTTCGCGCGCGCTTCGAGGCCGAGGAGCAGGCGCTCGCGGAGCGCATCCGCGCGGCGCGGCAGGTCCTCGACGAGGTGGCGATCGACGCCGGCACCTGCGAGCTCGCCGCGCGTCTGTCGCTCCGCATCGGGGTCGACGGGCACCGGGCCGACATCCTTACCGTGAAGGCGGCCGCCACGCTCGCGGCCCTCGACGGGCGGCGCAGCGTGGCGCCCGGCGACGTCGCGCGGGCGGCGGAGCTCGTCTATCCGCACCGCGTGCGGCGCAAGCCCTTCGAGGACCGCGCGCTCGGCGCCACCGAGATCGCGGCGGCGGTCGCGGAGGCGGTGCGCGGTGAAGCGCCCGCAAAAAAAGCCGCGACCTCGCTGCGCCGTTGAAGCTCGGGCGCGGCGGGGAGGACGAGCCGGAGCGCGGCTCGATGGGGCACCGGGCCTTCGCGACGAGCGACACCTACGTGCCGACAGCCCCGCGCGACGTCGTGACGGGGGAGGCGGTCGCGCTCCCCGCGCGCGCGCAGGTCGCGGTGCCGGCGGCCTCGGAGCTCGAGGCGGCCGACGACACGACGGCGCAGGCTCTCGCGGCGGAGCTCGCCCGCTCGCGCCCCGCCCGCAGCGGCCGGCGCGAGAGCCTGCCGTCCTCGCGGCGGCGCGGGCGCCACGTCGGCGCACGCCTGCCGACCGGCGCGAACGACGTCGCCGTCGACGCCACGCTGCGGGCCGCGGCGGCGCGCGGGTGCGCGGCCCGAGCTCGGGACGGCGCCCCGCCCGGAGCGCGCGTCGCGCGGGGCGATGTGCGCGAGAAGCTGCGGCGCGAGCGGGTCGGGCGCCTGCTCGTGCTCGTCGTGGATCTCTCGGGCTCGATCGGCCCCGAGCTGTTCCGCCTCGCGCGCCGCGCGGCCGGCTGCCTGCTCGCCGAGGCCTACCTCGAGCGCGACGAGGTCGGGCTCGTGGCCTTCCGCGACGTCGCGGCCACGGTCGTCTTCGCGCCCACCGCGAGCGTCGAGCTCGCGCGCGCGCGGCTCGGCGCGCTCCCGACCGGGGGCAAGACGCCGCTCGCGGCGGGGCTCGCGGCCGGCTGGCAGATGCTCCGGAACGCGCGGCGGCGCGCGCGCCGGGCGCGCCCCGTTCTGGTCGTCATCAGCGACGGCCAGGGCAACGTCGCGAGCCGCCCCGGGCACGCCGCGGTCCTGTCCGAGACGGCGCGCGTCGCGGCGGCCCTGCGTGCCCTGCCGGGCCTGCGCACGGTGCTCTTCGACGCGACCGAGGACGGCAAGAACGACGCGGCCGCGCTGCGGCTCGCCGAGGCGCTCGGTGCGCCCACGCTCAAGGTCCACGCGCTCGCCGAGCTCGACGACCCACGCTTGCGAGAGGTGTTGCGACATGTCTGACGGACCTCCTTCGGGCTCGCACGCTGGCGGCGCGCGGCCGGTGCGGGTCGCGGGCTGCGACCTCGGCAAGGCGGCCGCGAAGCTCGTCGTCGCCACCTTCGACGGCGGCACGCTGCGCATCGACGACGCCCGCGTCGTCCCGCACGAGGGGCGGCCCCTGCCGGTCTTCACCCGCTGGTACCGCGAGCTCGACGTCGCCGCGTGCGCCGCGCTCGGCGCGACGGGGGTCTTCGCCGACGAGCTCGTCCTGCCGGGCCGGGCCACGCTGCCCGAGGACGCGTGCCTCGAGGCGGCGCTCGCCCTCCACGCCGAGCTCGCCGGGCCGCTCGGGCTCGTGAGCGTCGGCGCGCGCGGCTACGCCGTCCTGGCGCGCGCGGCCGACGGGCGCGTCACCTACCTCGAGAACGACAAGTGCTCGTCGGGCACGGGCGAGACGATGCAGCGCATCGCGGGGCGCTTCGGCGTCGAGCTCGCCGAGGCCGACAGGCTGGCGGCGGGCGCCGCGCGCGCCCTGTCGGTGAGCGCGCGCTGCTCGGTGTTCGCCAAGAGCGAGCTCACCCACTTCGCGAACCAGGGCCGGCCGGCGGACGAGCTCCTGCGCGGCTCCTTCGAGTCGGTCGCGCGCCACGTCGCGGCCCTGGTGCAGCGGGCCGGGGTCGACGGGCCGCTCTACCTCGTCGGGGGCTGCAGTCGCGTGGGCTCGTTCGCCCGCGCGCTCGCGGCGCTCGTGCCGGGCGAGCTCCGGGTGCCCGAGGCGCCGCTCTTCTTCGAGGCGACCGGCGCCGCGCGCCTCGCCGCGCTCGGGCTCGTGCGGGGCCCGCGCGTGGCCTTGCCGCGCGACCCCGAGGCGCTCCACCGGCCGCGGCCGAAGCGCTTGCGCGAGCTCCCGCCCGCGCGGGCGTCCGCCGGGCGCGTGACCGAGCTCGCGGCGCCGCCCGTCCTGCCGGGGGCCGAGCGCGCGCCCTCGATCCTCGGGCTCGACATCGGCTCGACCGGCAGCAAGGCCGTCCTCACCTCGCTCGAGACCGGCGAGGCGGTGCTCGACGTCTACGACCGCACGCGCGGCAACCCCATCGACGCCGCCGGGCGGCTGCTCGGCGCGATCCTCGCGCACGCGCCGGACGTGCGCGCCGTCGGCGTCACGGGCTCGGGCCGCGAGGCCGTGGCGACGCTGCTCCGCGCGGCCTTGCCCGAGGCCGAGGGGCGCGTCGTCGTCGTCAACGAGATCGTGGCGCACGCGACCGCGGCCATCCGCTGCGACGAGGCCCACGGCCGCAGCCTGTCCATCGTGGAAATCGGCGGCCAGGACGCGAAGTTCGTGCAGATCGTCGACGGCCAGATCGTCGCCTCCGACATGAACAAGGCGTGCAGCGCGGGCACGGGCTCCTTTCTCGAGGAGCAGGCGCTGCTCTACGGCATCCCCGACGTCGTCGCCTTCGGGCGGCTGTGCGAGGCGGCGACGCGGCCGCCCGAGCTCGGCCAGATGTGCAGCGTGTTCGTCGCCGACGCGGCGGCCGAGGCCGAGGCCGAGGGCTTCTCGCTCGCCGACGTCTGCGCCGGCTTCGAGTACGCGGTCATCCACAACTACAAGAACCGCGTGATGGGTGCGCGCACCTTCGGCGAGCGCGTGTTCTTCCAGGGCAAGCCCGCGAGCGGTCGCGCGCTCGCGTGGACGCTCGCGGCGGTGACCGGGCGCGACGTCATCGTGCCGCCGAACCCGGGCGCGATGGGGGCCTGGGGCATCGGCCTGTGCGCGCGCGCCGATCTCGGGGCCGACGCGCTCGCCGGCGCCGCCCCGCTCGCGCTCGAGCGCGTGCTCGCGGCGCACGTCGTCGAACGCGGCGCCATCCGCTGCCAGGACAAGCGCTGCGACACGCTCTGCCCCATCGATCGCACCGTGGTGGCGGTCGGCGCCGAGCGCCGCACGGTCTACACGGGCGGGGCGTGCCCGAAGTTCGAGGTCGCCTCGGGCAGCCGGCCGAAGCTCCCGATCGACGCGCCGAGCGCCTTCGACGCGCGCGAGGCCCTGCTGGCCCCGTACCGGCAGGAGCGTCCCGGCAGGATCGAGGTCGAGCTCCCCGAGGTCGGGGCGCTCGTCGGGCTCCTGCCGTTCCTGACGACCTTCCTCGCGACCCTCGGCGTCGGGGTGCGGGTGCGGCGCGCGGGGCCCCGCTCACTCGGAGAGGGCGAGGAGCGCTGCTACTCCTTCGACGCCTGCGCGCCCGTGAAGCTCGCCCACGCGATCGTCGACGGCGCCACCGCGGCGCTCTTCTTCCCGAAGATCCTCGGCTACCCGGACCGCGAGGGGCCCGGCGGCGCGACCTGCGCCATGGAGCAGGCCCTGCCCGAGGTGGCCGCGGCGGCGGCCCGGGCGCGCGGCCGGGCGCCGCGCCTCGCCGCCCCGCGCCTCGATCTGCGCCTCGGCCCGACGAGCCCGGAGCTCCTGGCGGCGCTCGGCGTGGCCGCCGCGGTGCTCGGCGCGGACGTGACGCGCGTGCCCGCGGCCGCGCGCGCGGCCTTCGCGGCGCAGCAGGGCTTCGTCCGTGCGCTCCGCGTGGTCGGAGACGAGACGCTCGCTTACGCGCGCCGCCACGACCTGCCGGTCGTCGTCGTGTGCGGCGCCCTGCACGTGCTCTTCGACGCGACCTTGAACGCGGGCGTCCCGTCCATCCTGCGCCAGTCGGGTGTGCTGCCGCTCCCGATGGACGCCTTTCCGCTCGACGCGGCGGCGCACCCGCTGCCGCGCGTGCCCTGGGCCGACGCGAACCGCGCGCTCCGGGTCGCCCTCGGCGCGCGCGCCCGCGGCGACGTGTACCCGCTCTGGCTCTCGTCCTTCGGCTGCGGGCCGTCGTCCTTCGTCGAGCACGCCTTCGCGGCGCTCTCGGCGGGTCATCCTCACACCGCGCTCGAGAGCGACGGGCACGGGGGCGCGGCGGGTTACGTGACCCGCGTCGAGGCCTTCCTCCACACCGTGCGGCGCCACGATCGGCAACCCTCGCGCGCGCCGGCCGCGGCCCTCCGCGCGCTCGAGCCCCTCGTCGAGCCGCCCATCGAGAGCGAGCGCGCTGCGCGCCTCGTCGTGCCCTCGATGGGCGCGCGCTTCACGCCCGTGTACGCGGCCTGCTACCGCTCGTTCGGCTTCGACGCCGTGGCGGCCGGCCCCAACACCGCCGACACGCTCGCCGTCGGCCGCCGGGACTGCTCGGGCAAGGAGTGCCTGCCCTACCAGTTCCTGTGGGGGGCCTTCCGCACCGAGATCGAGCGCGAGCGCGCCCGGGCGAACGGCAGCGGGCCGCGCCGCCTCGTGCTCCTCGAGGTCTCGGGCGACGGCGCGTGCCGCAACTGCATGTTCAGCGTGAAGGACGAGCTCGCGCTCGCGGCGCTCGGCGCCGGGGATCGGGTCGGCGTGCGCCACGTGAAGCCCGAGCCCGAGCTCTCGCTCACCTTCTCGCTCCGGCTCTTCGCCGCCATCGCGGCGTGGGACGTCTTGAATCAGCTCGCCGCCTACCACGCCGCGAGCGAGCCGCGCGCGGGCGCCGTGAAGGAGCTCCTCGACGCCTACTGCGACGAGCTCGCGGCGCTCGTCGGGCGCCCGAGCGGTCCGGGCCGCGCCGGCCTCCGCGCGGCCGCGCGCGACTGGCCCGAGCTCGGCGCGCTGCTCGAGCGCGCCAGCGCGCACTTCGCCTGGCTGCCCGACGCGCCCGCGCACGAGCTGCGCACGGTGCTCCTCACCGGCGACGTGTACCTCCGCTTCGACGAGCACGGCTCGGGCGAGCTCGTCCGGGAGCTCGCGGCGCGCGGCCTGCGCGTGCTCGTCGAGCCCCTCGGCACGATGTTCGAGTACCTCGCGGCCGAGGGCTCGGCCGATCTGTTCCAGCTCCCGCAGAGCCCGCTCGCCAACGCGGGCTGGCGCGTCGCCATGCAGACGATGACGCGCTCGCTCTACGGCCGCGTCCGGCCGCGGCACCCGTGGCTGCGCGTGCCCGACGTCGCGGCCCTGCTCGCGCACGCCCGCGAGCACCTCGCGCGCAGCCCCGTCGGCGAGGCGCCCATCACCCTCGGCAGCGCGCTCTCGGCCTGGCGCGAGCGCGCCTGCGACGGCATCGTCGTCGTCGGGCCGTGGGGCTGCGGCCCGGCGCTCGTCGCCGAGAGCCTCTTGAAGCACGAGCGCGAGATCCCGCTCCTGTTCGTCTACGCCGACGGCGCGCCCCTCGACGAGCGGCGCCTCGACGGCTTCGCGTTCAAGCTCAGGCGCGACGCGCCGCGCGGCCGCGGCGAGACCGCGCCGTCGTCGCACGAGCGGGTCCGTTGACGAGGTCAGCGCGTCGCCGCGCCGCAGCACCCGCACACCGCGCAGTACGCCGGCACGCGTCCACGCCACGATGAGCGCCGCCGGCCACCATCCCGCCTTGCGCGTCTGGTCACGGCGCGCACAGCCCCGCGATGTTGCAGACACCGGTGCAGCACTCGACCCCGCTCGAGCACGACATGGGCCACGTCTTGCACGTGACGCAGGTGTTGTCGCCGCAGTACACGCTGCCGCAGCAATCTGCGGCCGTGGTGCAGAAGTGATTGAGGGGCATGCAGGTCCTGCACGTGCTGTCGGTGATGTCGCACTTCTGGCCGCAGCAATCGCTATCGACGAAGCAGGGCTCGCTCTGGCTGCAGCAGGTGCCGTTCGGCCGGCAAACGTCGCCGGGCGGGCAGGTTCCGCACGTGCCGCCACAGGCATTCGGTCCGCACTGCTTGCCCGCGCATTGCGGCGTACAGCAGTTGCCGTTCAGGCAGACGCTGCTGCCGCCGCAGGTGCCGCAGGTGTCGCCACAGCCGTCGGTGCCGCACGTCTTGCCGACGCAGTTGGGCTGGCACACGCACTGGCCCTGAGCGTCGCAGCTTTCGTTCGGCGCGCAGGTGCCACAGGTGCCGCCGCAGGCGTTCGGTCCACACTGCTTGCCCGCGCACTGCGGAGTGCAGCATGCGCCGTTGTCGCAGACGTCTCCCGGCGTGCAGGTGCCGCAGGTGCCGCTGCAGCCGTCGCTGCCGCAGACCTTGTTCGTGCAGTCGGGAATGCAGTTGCACTGGCCCTGGGCGTCGCAGACGGCGTTCGGGGCGCAGTCGCCGCAGGTGCTGTTGCAGCCGTCCGGTCCGCACTGCTTGCCGGCGCAGCTCGTGCAGCAGGTGTCCTGCTCGACGCACGCCTCGCCGTTCGGGCAGGTGCCGCAGCTCGCGCCGCAGCCGTCGGTACCACAGACCTTGCCCGCGCAGCTGCAGCACTGGGGGATAGGCGGCGCGATCTGGGTGTAGCAGATGCCGTCGCGCCCGAAGAGCTGCTGGTCGGCGGCCGCAAGCTGGTTGCAGACGTACCCGGGGAACGCGCACTCGGCGTTGCAGTCGCACAAGGCCGAGCAGAAGGCGAGGTCACCGGCGCCGGGGTTGGCGCCGGCGGTGAGGAAACAGGCGCCGACGCCGGCCGCGCCGCCGCAGTGCACCAGCGTGGGGCTCTGGTGGGAACACAGGCCGCTGCACCAGCCGGTGGTGCACGCTCCGTTGGCGCACAGGCAGAGCCCGCCCACGCAGCCGTTCGAGGCTGCGTTGGGGTCGCACGGTGTGCCGAAGGGGTCGCCGACGGGGGCCTGTGCCTGGCAGAAGCCCGTGCCGTAGTTGCAGTAGAGATTGGGGCCGCAGTCGGCGTCCGCGCTGCAGGCGGGGTAGCAGACGGTGCCGGCGGGGTCGCCGTTACCGTCGATGAGCCCCACGCAGGCCATGTCCTCGCGGCCGAGGCACTTCGAGCTGACCGGGACGTTCGGTCCCTCGGTGCACCTGAGGGTGCAGAATCCCTGGCCCCCGAACCCCACGCACGTGGCCTTGAAGGTGATTTGCGTGCAGACGGTGTCGTTGGTGCATGGCTTCGTGCAGAGGCCACCCTGAGGCCCACCGTCACCCCCGAGCTCGCCGGAGTCCGGCGTCACGCAGTGGAGCGGGCCGCAATCCGCATCGCTCGTGCACGGCAGCCCGAGCTGTGCCGCGCCGGAGCCACCCGTGCCGGTGGTCGTCGAGGTCGACGAGCTCGTCGTCGTCGAGGTGGTGGAGCTCGTGGTCGAGCTGGTGCTCGAGCCCGTGGTGCCGCCGGCACCGATGGCGCCCGCGCCCCCGTCACCCGAACCGCCCGAGGCGCCGGTCCCGGTCGGCCGCCCGTCGCCCTCGATCACGGTCTCCTCGATGCAGGCCCGCAATACGCTGACGGACAGCAGCATGGTCACCAGCGTCCCAGCGAGTACTCGTTTGGATTGCACTTGTGCTCCTCCGCTCTCGTCCGTGTGGCCACCATCGCCTCGGCCGTCGCCCACGCCGCGATCGAGCGGCGCGCGAGCCGCTGGCCGGGCTCTCGTCCCAGAGCACCACGGAGGTCTCCAGGACGCGATTACACGACATTACACGGAGCCATGGACGAGCTCGCGGACGCTCCACGGAGCTCGGGCACGCCCTCGGAGATCCAGGCCGCGGGGTAGAGCGGACGAAACGCCTCGACGCTACGGTGGTGGTCCGCGGCGGCCTGCCGGATGTCGAGCTTGCTCCAGTCGGCAGGCTCGGGCCGCGACGGCGAGAAGTAGCGCTCCTCGACCAGGAGCTGGTTGGCGTCGAGGAGCGTCGTGGGCTCGTCGAGGTACTGGTAGGGCAGCCACAAGGCGTAGCCCGTCGTGCCGAGCACGAGCGGCGCGCCCGACCGCGCCGGGTCCAGGGACCGTGCCCGCCGCGCACCCCGCGCGCCCCTCCCGACACGGCCACCACGGTCACCGCCCCGGCACGGCCGGGGAGTGATAGGCTCCGCGAGCTCCCCATGCCGCACCTCTGCCGTCGCCGCGTGCTCGCCGGCGCCCTCGCGGGCGCAGCGCTCGTGCTCACGGGGACGCGGCGGGTGGGCGCGGCCGACGGGCTCGACGGCGTGCGCTTCGCGCGGGACCCGGAGCACCCCGAGCCCGGGCTCGAGGCCGCGCACACGCCCGTCGTCGCGCTCGTGAAGCTCGGGCCCGGGCGCTACCGGGTCGGGGTGCGCGCCGCGCACGCGGCCACGGCCGAGCACCACGTGGCGCGCATGGCGCTCTACCGCAATGGCGCCGTGGTCGCCGAGCTGCCGCCGGATCCGCACGGCATCTCGGGCCACACCGTCACCTTCGACGAGGTCGCGCTCGAGGTCGGCGACGAGCTCGTCGCGGTCCTCACGTGCAACCTGCACGGCCGCTGGGGGCGCCGGCTGCGGGTCGAGGGCGACTGAGGGTCACGGCGCGTCGCGCGCGCAGCGCACGCCGATGGCGATGCTGGCGAGCTCGGCCCGCCAGTGCCCGCGGGTCGTCGCGGAAGCGGGGGTCCTGTCGCTCCAGCCGCCGCCGCGGGTCACGCGTTCGGGGTCGGGCGCCGCCGTGGGATTGGCGCGCGGCGACGCCGCGTAGAAGGTCGCGCGATAGCCGTCGGCCACCCACTCGCGGACGTTGCCGACCAGATCGAGCGCGCCGTAGGGGCCCGCGCCGGTGGGCCTCGATCCGACGGGCGCGGTCGAGCTGCCGCCGCAAGCGCTCCGCAGGACGGCGCGCTCGCAGGTGGGCTCGGCCTCGCCCCACGGGTAGCTCCGCCCGTCGGTGCCCCGCGCCGCCTTCTCCCACTCGGCCTCCGTCGGAAGGCGCTTGCCGGCCCAGCGGCAGTAGGCGTCGGCCTGCGCCCAGGTGACGCAGTTGATCGGGTGGTCGGCGCGGTCGCCGTGGCGCGAGTTGCAGTCCGCGGCCGGCTTCGCGATGTCGCTGCACGCTCCGGCCTCGAGGCAGCGTCGATACGCTGCGACCGTGACCTCGGTGCGATCGAGGTAGAACGCCGCGAGCGAGACCGGGTGGGCGGGCCGCGCGTCGTCGGAACAGGACGCGGACCCGCAGCCCATCGTGAAGTCGCCCGCCGGCACGAGCACCGTGTCGTCGGGCCCCGGCACGCCCCGCGGCGGCGCTGCGCTCGGCGCCGCCACGCTCGGCGCCGCCACGCTCGGCGCATGGGTGGCGCTCGGCGCATGGGTGGCGCTCGGCGCAGGGGTCGCGCTCGAGCTCGTGTCGCCGCCGCGACTCAGCACCACGCCGAGCGTGATCCCTGCGGCCGAGAGCACGAGCGCGCCGGCCGCGACCCTCGCCCACGGGCGCCTCGCCGGCGCGGCTCGCGCGGACCCCGCGGGCGCTGGACGGGCCGGCTCGCGCTCCGTCGGCGGTGCCGTCATGCCCTTCGGCTCGAAGGGGGCGGTGGGGGCGTGCCGGTGCGAGGGGAGCTCGGGCGCGCCCGGCTCGGTGCGGTCGCGGGGCCCCTCCGGCGTCGTCGCGGGCGGCCGCGGTGCGGCTCCGACCGTCGGGACCGGCGCGGCGCGCGGCACCGCGAGCGGCGCGACCGGCGCACCGCGCGGCACCGCGAGCGGCGCGACCGGCGCACCGCGCGCCCGGGCGGCGAGCCCGCCGGTATCGACCGCCTGCGCCGCGAGAAAGTCGCGCGTGTCGACCGCCTGCGCCGCGAGAAAGCCGCGCGTGTCGAGCGCGGGGTCCCCGGGCATCGGGCCGCCGTCGCGCCGGGGCGAGGGGTCGGCGGCGGCAGGCGGGGTCGCTCCGGCGAGGACGGCATCGAGCGCCGCGAGCAGGGCGCCCGCGTCCGCAAAGCGGTCCTTCGGCTCGCGCGCGAGCGCGCGGGCCGAGAGCGCCTCGAAGGCCGGGCTCGGCCGCGCACCGCGCTCGGCGGGGGTCGGGCGCTCGACGCTCACGGCCTGCTCGAAGAGCGCGGTGGTCGTCGTGCCGGACAGCGCGCGCCGGCCCGTCACGAGCTCGGTGAGGATGAGGCCGAGCGCGTGCACGTCGGTCCACGGGCCGGTCGGGCCGAAGCGCGCCGACGTGAACTGCTCGGGCGCGCCGTACGGCGGGGAGAAGGCGCTGAAGCCGCTGCTCGTCTTGTGCGCGCCTTCGCTCGCCACCTCGCCGGCCTGCATGGCCTTCGCGATGCCGAAGTCGAGCACCTTCAGGGCTGCACCACCGAGCGTCGGGGCGAGGAACAGGTTCGCGGGCTTGAGATCGCGGTGGGCGATGCCGTGGGCGTGCGCCAGGCGCATGGCGTCGACCACGGGCCGCAGGAGAGCGAGCGCCTCGGCCTCGGCGTAGGGACCGGCGCCCGAGCGCGCGCGCTCGGTGAGGAGCTCCTCGAGGTTCTGGCCGTCGAGCCACTCGAGCACGAGATACGGGACGGCCGCCCCGGCCTCGGTCGGCGCGGACGCGACGTCGTACACGCGCACGATCGAGGGGTGCTCCGAGAGGCGCGCGAGGAGCTTGCCTTCCTCGCGGAAGCGCCGCCAGAAGGTCTCGCGCTCTGCCACCGTGAAGTGGGGCGGGATCTTGAGGCACTTGATCGCGACGGGGCGCTCGAAGCCCGTGTGGAAGCCACGGTAGATGACCCCGAAGCCGCCCTCGCCGATGAGCGCCTCGACGCGGTAGCGGTCGGCGATCGTGGTCCCCACGAGGCCGAAGGGATCGGCTGCGCGTCCGGGCACGGCGCCGCGCTCGGACTCGCTCACGGCGCGGGCTCGGCGTCCGCGCGCCCCTGGCGCGCGGTGGGGAAGCCGACCGTGGCCGTCAAGCAGAGCTGCGTGCGGTCCTCGAGCACCCAGAGCCAGCGGTAGGCGACGCGCGCCTCGACGCCGAAGGTCACGGTGCCGGCGTCGAGCGCGGCGCCGACGAGGGCATGGGGCGCGTAGACGGCGCCGCCGGCCACGTGGTCGACGCTGTCGACGACGAAGAGCGACGCGCCGATGCCGCCTCGCAGGACGACGCCGAGCGGGACGTCGCGATCCCCGAGCCACGCGCCGAGCCACAGGCTCGCCGGCATGCCGATGCCGTACGCGGCGCCGTCGCCCCAGCCGTCGAGGCCGGCCGACATGGCCGCGACGAAGCTCGCATCGCTCGTCGGGGGCGCGAGCAGCAGGTCCTGCTCGAGGCGCCAGGTGCCGCCGGGGGCCAACCCCTCGGTGAAGGCGGCGCCGAGCGCGGCGCGGAGATCGGTCCAGACGAGCGGCGTCCGGGGCGCGAAGGACTCGGGATCGGCCGCGATGCGCAGCACGGGGCGCGGGCTCGGAGGTGCGGCCGGCGGCGGTGATGCGTGCGCGACGCCCGCGACGGCGACGGCGAGCACGGCCGCGAAGACGAGCGGTCGCACGGCGTGGCCCATGCGTGCAGGGTACCCGCTCCGCGCGCGGCGCTCCACCGCGCTGGCAGGGGCCCGGGGCCCGCGGCTAGAGCGTGAGCGACAGATCGGCCACGTCCGCCCCGAGGTGGCCGAGGCGCTGCACCTTCATGCGGTCGCTCGCGATCGAGAACACGAGGTCGTCCATGACGATGCTGCGCTTGACGACCGAGCTCGCCTTCGACCACCAGGCGCGGCACGAGGCGCCGCGCTCGCCGTGGTCGACGCCGCCGAGCCGCCGGAAGCCGCGCTCCACCGACACGTCGAAGACGGCCAGCCCGCTGAACGTGAGCCGGTCGCCGAAGCGTCCGTCGCCGCCGCCCTCGCACTCGGTGACGGGGATGGCGAGCAGGCCGCGCGCCTCGAAGAAGTTGAAGGCTAGGTGGTCGGTCGCCGCCTCCGAGCTCGAGCCGCGCGTCCCGAGGATGGCCTTGTGCAGGAGGCGCGGCTCGGTCGGGTTGCTCACGTCGAAGAGCTGCAGCAAGAGGCCGTCGAAGTAGGCGAAGCTGCCGCGATCCTGCGCGTCGAAGCCGATCGAGAGCAGGTGGGTCGCGTCGAGGCGGTGGAGGTAGGTCGAGAAGCCGGGGATCTTGAGCTCGCCCTCGATCCGCGGCGCCGCCGGGTCGGCGAGGTCGAGGACGAACAGGGGGTCGGTCTTCTTGAAGGTCACGACGTAGCCGCGGTCGCCGTCGAAGCGCACCGCCCGGATGTCCTCCCCGGGCGCGATGTGCGTCACCGCGCCCACCCGCACGAGGTTGCCCTCGCGCGACGTCCCGAGCACCGAGAGGGTGCTCTCGACCTCGGGGCTCGGCACGCGCCCGGTCGTGGTGGCGACGCGCAGGTAGCCGTACCACTCGTCCATCGCGAACTGGTTGAGGACGTGGCCGGGCACGACGCCGCTGCCGACGTAGCGCGTCGCATCGGGCGTCCCTCCGATCTCGAACTTGTGGATGTCGCTCACCTCGCGCGCGTCGGAAAAGGCGCGGTACCACGGGGCCGCCGAGCGCCCCCGCTCGTGGCGCACCGCCAGGTAGAGCGCGTCCTCGGAGGCGAAGACGGCGCCCGGACGGCTCTGCACCGTGGCGGTCGTCGCGGGCGCGCGCTCGTCGCGCAGATCGAACGAGACCACGGTGGTGAACGCCACGCCGTCGGACAGCGGCGTCGCGAGCGCGTCGCACAGCCGCCGCGCTGCGCCGTGCTCGGTCAGAACGGGGTAGCCCGGGTCGGCGTCCCGGATCTGCTGCTCGTTGTCGCGCACGAGCGCCTGGAACTTCGCGAGCACACCCGCCTGGTCCGTGCTGCAGCCCGGCAGATCGTCCGGCACGCGGGCGTAGCTCGGCTCGGGGGTGTCGCGATCGGCGACGACGAGATGCACGGCGCCGCCGATGCGGCGCGCCGCGACGAGCGAGCCCGTGAGCGCGAGCTCGCGGGCGACTCGCGGGTGCTCGCGATCCGCGACGTCGAGCACGAGCACGCGCGTGTGACTGCCGTCGCCCGAGAAGGTGCAGTCGTAGCCGTAGGTGCAGCGCGCGCCGCCGCGCCCGCCGCGCGTGCCGCGCCCGCCCTCGGCCAGGAACACGGCGGCCCGGTCGCCGTCGACGAGCATGTGCCGCACCTCGCCCGGGAGCTTCGTCACGGACAGGGCCCGCGGCTCGAGGGCCTCGAAGATGCGGAGCGCGCCGTTCGCGGCGAGGTACACGTAGGTGCCGTCGTGCTTGACGATGTCGGCCTCGTCGACGCCGGCGACCTGGTTGTTCGTGCCCGAGGCGCTCGTCGCGCGGCGCGCGCCGCCGGCGCCGTGGCCGAAGGTCCCGATCGAGCCGAGGCCGATCCCCTCGCCGCGTCCGGTGCCGCCCTCGCCGATCCCCGACAGGCCGAGGCGCCCGTCGCCCGCCCCGTACCCCTGGCCCGTTCCCGTGCCGGCGGCCCCCATCCGGATCTGCGGCGGGCGGGCGTGATGCGAGCCCGCCCACCGGGACGGGTCCTCGCACGGGCGCGCGAGCCAGTCGCGCCACTCGGCCACGACCTCGGCCCGCATCTGCTCGATGCGCCGGCGGACGAGCTCCTGGCGTGCGCGGTCGGCGTCCTCGCAGTCGTGGGCGACGAGCCGCGCCTCGGCGAGCGCGGCGCCGTCGGGGTCCCCGGCGATGGGCGTCGCGATGCCGGTCGGCGGCGGCGGCGGCGGCGGCGGCGCGGGGGCCACGGTGACGGTCGCGACCTCGGGCGGCGCGGACGGCGCCGCGGCGTGGACGGGGGTGTCCGGCGCGGGGGCACAGCTCGCGACGAGCACGACGCCGGCGAGCAGGCCCGCCGGGATCCGCGTGAGGCTTCTCATGGTCATCTCCGGGCGCCGCCCGCAGGCCGGCAGAGCGCAGCTGGCCCATCAGACTCCCGCGGGCT
>JADLAB010000425.1 GCA_020848455.1 Polyangiaceae bacterium | reverse complement strand
GCCGCTCGCGCTCGTCGCGTCGACGAGCGGTCGCGCACTTGGCGCCGCCTCCCGCACGTTCGCGCCCGCGCCGCAGCCCTCCAACGTAACCAACCCCGGGTAGACCGAAGCAAAGGTGCCACTTGGTTACGCTCCGCACCGCCGCTTCGCCGCTCGCGCTCGTCGCGTCGACGAGCGGTCGCGCACTTGGCGCCGCCTCCCGCACGTTCGCGCCCGCGCCGCAGGCCTCCAACGTAACCAAGCCCGGGTAGACCGAAGCAGATGTGCCACTTGGTTACGCTCCGCTTCGCCGCTTCGCCGCGCCCGCCCCCGCACCCGCTCCCGCGCCCGCTCACGCACCCGCACCCGCGCCCGCCCCCGCACCCGCACCCGCCCCCGCCCACGCACCCGCTCCCGCCCACGCTCCCGCACCCGCCCCCGCTCCCGCACCGAACGCTAGCCCCCGGCCCCGAGCGGTGCGAACCTGCTCGAATTCGAGATCGTGGCGGAGGCCGTGGATGAAGCAGCTACCTCTCTCTGTTCGGATGCTCTGCGCCGCCCTGGCCGTCGGCGCCTGGGCCTGTGGCGGGCAAGAGACCGAGCCCGCTCCGCCCTTCGACGTGCGACCGGGCGTCGAGATCGCGACGGTGACGGGGGCCGAGCCGCGGATCCCGCTGACGCTCTACGACGCGGACGGGCAGGCCCTGCTGACGCTCGTCACCGACGAGTTCGGGCAGGCCCACTTCGCCTACATCCCCGACACGCTCGTGACCCTCGACTCGGCCGCGGGCACGGTTCCGATGGCCGACGGCCACACGTTGAAGAAGGGGCAGTACGTCGTGCGCGCCGACAGCGCCGACCCGCCCGAGAGCTCGGCGCCGTTCGCCGTCCTCGGCGTGGACGACGTGCCGGACGTCTCCCTCTACGAAGGCCAGTCGCTCACGGGCGTGCGCTACGGTCTGCTCGGCGTGTCCTTCGGTCACAGCGCCGACGAGGGCTTCAACTACCTCGTGATGCGCGACGGCGTCGAGCTGAGCGCGATGGTCCGCTTCCCCGACCGAGCCCTCTGGGGCGACGGCCCGTGGCCCACCGTCATCGAGTACTCGGGGTACTCGCCGTCGAACCCCGACGGCCCCGAGCCCGGGACGCGCATCGCCACCTTGCTCGGCTACGCCACCGTCGCCGTCAACATGCGCGGGACGGGCTGCTCGGGCGGCGTGTTCGACGTCTTCAACCCGGCCCAGCACGCCGACGGCTACGACATCGTCGAGATCGTCGCCCGCCAGCCGTGGGTGCTCCACAATCGGGTCGGGATGGTCGGCCTGTCGTACTCGGGGATCGCTCAGCTGTTCGTGGGCTACACGCGGCCGCCGAGCCTCGCCGCGCTGACGCCCCTGTCGGTGATCGCCGACCCGTGGGTGCAGCAGTGGCCCGGGGGCGTGTACAACGGCGGCTTCACGCGGCAGTGGCTCGAGCAGCGCGACGCGTCGGCCGCCTCCGGGGGGCAGAGCTGGACCGACAAGCGCATCGAGGCCGGCGACACGCGCTGCGCCGCGCACCAGGACCTCCGCCGGCAGAACATCGATTTCGAGTCGTTCTTCCGGCTGCTCGAGTTCTACCCGCCCGACGCGGCCGACCGCAGCCTGCCGCTGCTCGTGGCCGACATCGAGGCCCCCGTGTTCCTCACCGGGGCCTGGCAGGACGAGCAGACCGGAGCCGAGTTCGGCGCCATGCTCGATCGGTTCGGCGGCAGCGTGCACCGGTTCACGATGTTCAACGGCCGCCACCCCGACGGCTACAGCCCGCTCATGCTGGGGCGCTGGCTCGAGTTCCTGGAGCTCTACGTGGCGCGCCGCGTGCCTCGGCTCGACGAGGGGATCCGCGACCTCTTGTCGGAGCAGCTCTCCGGCGAGTTCGGCCTGCAGACGGTGGTGCCGATCGAGGCCAACCGCTTCGCGGCCTATGCCGACGAGGACTACGCGGCCGTGCTCGCGGCCTACGAGGCCGAGCCCCCGGTGCGGGTGCTGTTCGAGAGCGGCGCGGGCGGGCAGGAGCCGGGTGCCCCCGTGGCACGCTTCGAGGCGAGCTACGCGTCCTGGCCGCCGCCGGCGGCCACCGGCTGGAGCCTCTACCTCGACGGCGCCGGCAAGCTCGGCACGAGCGCGCCCCTGCTCGCCGGAGCCGACAGCTACCTGCACGATCCGACGGCCGGCAGCGTCAATTTCTTCGGCCCGCAGGGCTACCAGCTGACGGCCGAGCTCTGGGACATCGACTGGACCGAGTTCCCGACCGGACGCAGCCTGTCGTACGTCTCCGACCCGCTCGCCGAGGACACGGTGGTCGCCGGGCCGGGCTGGGCCGAGCTCTGGCTCACGAGCGAGGTCGACGACGTCGACGTGCAGGTGAGCTTGACCGAGGTGCGTCCCGACGCGACCGAGGTGCTCGTGCAGTCGGGCTGGCTGCGGCTCGGCCACCGCAAGGTCGACGAGACCGCGTCGGACCAGTTCCGGGTGCGGCGCACCTACGCCGAGGCCGACTTCGAGCCCCTCGTGCCGGGCCAGATGGTGAGCGCCAAGATCGCCATCCCGTCGGTGGCGCACGCCTTCCGCTCGGGCTCGCAGCTGCGCGTCGTCATCGCCACGCCGGGCCGCAACCACGGCACCTGGCAATTCGAGAGCCCCGACTACGGCGGCGCGACGCCCAAGCACATCGTGGCCTTCGGACCGCAGACGCCGTCGCGCCTGTTCTTGCCAGTGGTGAGCGGCGTGCCGGTCGCGGCCGGCACGCCTCCCTGCCCGTCGCTGCGCGGCCAGCCGTGCCGCGCCTACGTCGCGAGCACCAACACGAGCGAATGACCGTCCGACCGGACGGGAGCGCTCCGGGCCGCGGAGCGTAGGCGCAGAGGAATGTCGCGCACCGCGCGGGCGTTCGGACCTCCATGCTCCGAGTCCCGATGCTCGCGGCAGCGCTCGCGGTCTCGGTGCCTGCGGCGCGTGCCGACGCGTGCACCGCCGCCGAGCCCATCGACTTCTGGGCCCTCGACGCCTGCCTCCGGCCCGACACCGGGCTCTCCCGGCCCGGACGCCTGGCGCTCGTGCGCGCCCTCGGCCGCGTCTCGGACGCCGCCCGCCCGGACGCGATCGCGCTCCTGCTCCGGGCGGCCATCACGGACGACCCGCCCTATCGCGAGGCCGTCGCGCGTTCTCTCGTGCGCCTCCGTGGCCTCACGTGGCGTGCGGCGCTGCGCCTGCCCTCGCGCCGCGAGGTCGTGGCCCGGCTCGCCGCGTACGACTTCGACCCCGAGATGATCTACCTCGTCGTCGTCGCCGGCGAGCCGAGCCCCGGCACCCTGCGCCTCGCCGCGGTGCCCGAGCGGTGTGACGACGATTTCTACGTGTGGGCGACGCTCGACGTCGGCCCCCGGGGGTGGAGTCTGCTCGAGGCAGGGGTCGGGCACGACTGCTGAGCGTGCTCTGCGACGCGGCCCGGCCGGCAGGCCGGGGGGCTAGGCTCCGCCCTCTGCGGCCGACGGCTCGCCGTCTCGCAGCAGCTCGGCGGCGCGCGCCACCCAGGCCTCGCGGCGGATGCGGGCCGCCGGGATCTTGAGCCGCTGCGCCGCCGCGGCGATCTCGTCCTCGCTCCACGCGGCGACCTGCGCCACGCGGTGGATCCCCATGCTCTCGAGCGCGCGGGCGAAGGTCGGACCGATGCCCCGGATGCGCCGGAGCTCGTCGCCGGGCGGCGCCGCGGGCGCAGACCCCGCGCCGCGCGACCGGAGCGCGGCGAGCTCCGCGTCCTTCTCTGCGAGCGCTTGCTCCCGCTCGGCGAGCTCGGCCCGCAGGCGCGCCACCGCGGTGTCGCGCTCCGCGCGCTCCTGCTCGATGCGCTGGACCTCGGCGGTGCGCGTCTCGAGCTCGGCCTCGAGTCGCGCGATGAGGTCGTGGCACTCGAGCAGGGCGTCGTCCTGGAGGGCGACGAGGCCGTCGCGCTCCGCCAGGGCGACCGCGTGGCGGGACACGAGATCGGCGCGCTCCGCGTGCGCCGCCGCGAGCGCGGCCACGAGCTCTGCGACGCGCGGCGCGGGTGCGGCGGGCGGCGGCGCGACGCGCGGCGCGGGTGCGGCGGGCGGCGGTGCGACGCGCGGCGCGGGTGCGGCGGGCGGTGGCGCGACGCGCGGAGCGGGCGCGGCGGGCGGTGGCGCAGCGGGCGGAGCGGGCGCGGGCGCCGGCAGAGCGGGCGCAGGCGCGGCCGCGTGGGTGGGCGTGGCTCGAGCCGTGGCGGCGGGCGCGGGAAGGGGGATGGCGGGCGCGGCCCCGCGCGCGCCCTGGGGTACCGGCGCGCTCCGCTGCGGGACGGCCGTCGTCAGCGCGCGCAGGCCGAGCGCGGGTCGCGGGCGCGCTGGCTGCGCCGGGATGGGCACCGGCGGGCGGGCGGCCAGGTAGAGCGACAGCGCGTGCGTCTCCTGGGCGCTGCAGGTGCCGAACTGCACGCCCATGCCGATCTTGGACGTCCAGCGCACCACCGAGCGGAGCGCGAACTCGACGGTGTGGCCCGGCAGGCGGAAGAACGCAGTGAGCTCCGCGCCGAACGGCGGCACGTTCGCGGTCTCCATGAAGCTGCCCCCGAGGCTCATCTCCGTGACGTGCACCGGGCGTCGCGGCGCATCGCCCAGCTGGATCTCGCCCGGCAGGTCGACGACCTTGCGGGTGTACTGTCGCCTCTCGTGTCCCTCGGTCAAGGTGCCTCTCGGGCCGACTCGTGCGGCAAGCTGCTCCCATCGGACTCGCGCGCCCCCGCGTCAAGCGCAAGACGCAGGCGGCGAACCGGCGGGCCGTCCGGGAGCTCCGCGAGCGCTCGAGGGTGCGAGGCTCGCGGCGCGGAGCGGGTTGGGTTAGCGGGGGACATGCTCGCTCGTGCCTCGACCATCGCGCTGGCCTTCGCAACGGCGCTCGGCTGCGCTCCTTCGGAGCCCCCGCGGCCGGCCTCGACGCCCGTGGCCCTGCCGCTCGCGCGCTCCGAAGGTGGCGACCCGAGCGCCAGCGACGCCCGAGGTCGGAGCGAGCACGAGGCGTCGCGCCGTGCGGGTGCGAGCTGCGCCGCGAAGCAGCGCTGCCCACCGGAAGAGCCCATCTGCGTGCTCACCGACGATGGGCCACGCTGCGTGCGAGAAGCAAGCCCCGAGTACGACGCGGTTCCGGGCCACCGACGATTCGCGTGCACGCGCCAGGCCGATTGCGACGGAACCGACGCCTGTCTCTTCACGTATGGTGAGCACGAGATCCCGGCGCGCACGTACTGCGGCCCACACCCAGGCACCCAGGTACCGGTCGTGTGTGACACGGTCACGGACCGCTGCGATCCCGAGCGGGATCCGGCGTGTGTTCCCTGCCTGCCAGCCGAGCCCGACGTGACCAGGACGCTGCCGTGGCTCGGCACGTGGTGAGCGCCCGCGGGCGCGCGCGACGTGCGGGGGCGAAGCGGCCTACATGGCCCAGTACTTCTCGTCGTCGAGGCCTTCTTCGCGCTCCGGCAGGCCACGCGTGAGGCGGGGCGAGGCCTGCACGAGGACCTCGTAGCTCACGCGGTTCGCGTAGCGGCACACCTGGCTCAGCGACGAGTACGTGAGGAAGTCGCGCACGTGCTTGGCCGAGTTCGGCACGGTGGCGCGGTGGTAGCGGTTCGCCGCCCGGTCGTGCAGGAGCGCCGCGAGCGCCGCGTCACCCGCACCGTTGGTGCTCGTGATGTGCGCGGGGCCGCCGTGGTAGGGCGCGATGTGCGCATGGACGCGGACGGGCTTGGCGCACTTGCCCTGCAGCATGGGCCGGCTGAACTCGTAGCGGTTGAACTCGGGAATGGCGCCGGGCAGGAGCGGGTAGCGCGTCTCGCGCTTCACGTCGTCGTCGGTGTAGCCGGACAGGTACAGGCCCGTCGGGCCGACCGTGCACAGCACGAGACTCGCCAATTCGAGCGCGCGGTCGCAGGCCGAGAGCGGGTCGGCGGCGCCGGTGAGCGCCTCGCCCTCTTCCTCGTTCATGGCGACGATGTCGACGTTCGCGCGGATGAACTCGCGCCAGAACTCCGGGCGCTCGGCGATGACGAAGCGCGTGCCGAGCGTGAGCACGACCGGCACGCCGCGCGCGCGCGCGAGCTCGACGGCGTAGAGCGTGGCCTCGGGCATGGGCTCGCCGGGCTGGCAGCGCATCAGGTAGGCCGAGATGACCAGGCAGGACGCGTCGTCGAAGACCGAGGGCGGGATGCTCTCGGGGCGGAGCTGGTTCATGAGCCCCGCGCTGATCGCGAAGCTGCGCTCGCCGTCGGGCGTGACGAGGGCGAAGCAGCGACCGATGGGCCCGTCGACCGGTTGCAGGTGGTCGAGGTTCACGCGACTCGAGGTGTTCGAGAGGTAGCGATAGCCCGAGGTGCCGAGGCGAATGTTCTCGCTCATCACGCCGAGCAGGATCGAGGCGTCGTCGGCGAGCAAGGAGTAATTGTGCAGCGTGTTGCCGACGGTGCCGCCGGCGAACTCGTAGCAGATGAGCTTCTGCGACAGGAGCTCGTCGTAGAGCCGCGCCGCCCGGTCGCTCGGGATGATCGTCGAGGCGCCCTTCGGCAGCTCGTAGCGGGCGAGCAGCTCCTCGGGCACGCGCGCGTCGATGTCGACGAGCGTCTGGTCGATGCCGACCACGTGCGTCTTCGCCTTCGGAGGCTCGATGCCCGCGTGGTGGAAGAGCGGGTCACGAGCGTGGACCGGGAAGTAGTGCTTGTGCTTGCGGCGTCCGGGGAAGCGCACGGGGACCGGCACACTACCAGGACCCGGGGCGCCGCGCCTGCGCCGCGTCGCGGGGCCCTTCAGCGCCGGGCCAGGCTGGTCTCGACGAGCACGCCGTCCGCCCAGTAGTGCCGCCCGCGCTCGAGCACGAGGTCGTAGGTGCGCCCCGTGTACGGCTCGGCGCGGATCGCGCGCACGACGGACCCGTCGAGCACGTCGCCGAGCGCGAGCGCACCGACGGCTCGGCCGAGCGCATCGGGGTGGCCCGGCGAGGCCCGCAGCGTGCGACCGTCGGCGAGCGCGAGCACGGCGAGCACGTGGCTCGGAGGTGCCGGCGTCGACAGCACGGCGAGCACGCGCGACGGCGCGCGCCGGCCGCGCTCGTCGAGCGTCCACACGGCCGTGCCCGGCGCGAGCTCGGAGATGGGGACGCTGGCTGCGAGGGTCGCGATGAGCGCGTCGTGCGGCAGGCAGATCGGGCAGCCGTACTGCCGGCGGTTCTCGGCCTGAGCCGCCGTGAGCCAGCTCCAGCCGGGCGGCGGATCACCGGCACGCCCCACCACCGGTCCGCAATCGCGGACGCACACGTGCGACGGCGACGGCGGAGGGCCTGCGCACCCGGGCGGCGTCACGGTCGGGGTGGGCGCGGGCGGCGGCGGCGGGGTGCCGGTGCCCGTCGTCCCGGGGCGCGCGCAGTGGCTGCTGCCGCAGGCGCCCGGCTCGCACCGGCCGCCGACCGACGCGCACTCCGCGGGGTCGCAGTGCTGCTGCGCGTGCTTCACGCAGCAGTTCACCCGGACGCCCTGCCAGATCTCGTAGCAGGGATCGTGCGGGTCGCGCACGGGCGCAGGCGGCGCCGCCCAGGGGCCGGGCTCGACCGCCGCGGCGTCGGCCCCCGACGCGTCGGACGACGTCCCCACCGAGCCCGCATCCGAAGGGCCCGGCGCACCCGCGTCGACCGCGCCAGCCGGCGGCACGGCACCCTCGACCGCCCGCGACTCGCCACGCGCGGCACACGCCGCGCTCGCCACGAGCAGCAGGAGTCCCGTCGCCGCCCGACGCGTGACCATGGCACCGCCGCTCAGTAGGTCGAAAAACCGGTGCAGCTCTCGAGGATCTGCATCGTCTGCGAGCCCGGGTGCGACGTGTAGCTCGACATGGGCTTGCCCGCGTCGTCGACGATCCAGATGTTCTCGGGAGCGGAGCCCGAGTACGAGGTGGTCGTGTTGCTGCCGAGGCTCGTGTTCGTGCCGCTCGAGAAGGGCGGCTTCTCGCCGATGAAGAGCTTCACGGTCTGCTTGCACGAGTTGTGCAGGCTGAGCGAGTAGTGGGTCGACTGCGGCTCGGGCTGAGCCGCGCCGCCGCTCGTCGTCGCCCCTTCGCTCGCGCTCGGTCCGGCGCTCGACGGGGCCGGCCCGTTCGTCGGCCCGACGCCGGTGGGGCCGGTGGGGCCGCCGGTGCCCTGGGCAGGAGTGAAGAGGAAACAGCCGCCGAGAGCGAGCGGGGCGAGCGCGAGCGGCAGGGCGAGGGGCAGGAGCTTCATGGGGAGTTCTCCGTTTCGGTCGCTGCCCTATACGCCCGCGGCGGCGCGAAATCCCCTGCCCCGGCACGAATGCGCCACCGGCGCGCGCCGACGAGCCAGCGCGCCCGGCGGGGCGGTCAATGGGGCCCGTGCCCCGCGCCCGGGTGGTGCTTCTTGTGCGGCGCGGCCGGGTAGGCGGGCACGTTCGGCGCAGCGCCGCGCGCCCGGGCGCCCCGACCGTGGTAGTGGGCATACGCACCGTGGTCGCGGTGCACGATCGTGGTCGGCACGGTGCGCACGTCGACGACCGTCCAGCCCGAGCTCCACGAGCTGGCGCGGTACCAGGCGCCTGCCCGGTAGTGCCAGTAGACGCCACCCACGTAGTAGACGGCGACCGGGTAGTCGCCGACGACGTACACGTCGGCGTCGACGGGCACGAGCGCCGGCTCCTCGTAGAACACGATGGGCGGGTCTGCGACCACGACGCCCCGCGCGCGGACGACACACCCTGCCGCGAGAGCGGCGACCATGGCGGTGGTGAGGATGAGGTAGCGCATGACGTGCTCCTTTCGCGAACGACGCCCGAGCCGCAGGGCCTCGAGCCACACGGACGAAGTGAGGGGCGCCGGCGCGGCACGCGCCCGGACGCGAGGGCGGCGGCTCGTCCCCGCCGGGAGCCCCATCAAGTCGCGTTCCATGCCGGCGCATGACCGTGAATCCGGGTGGATGGCCGCCGCCGGACCGATCGAGCCGAGCAAGATTGCCCCAGGGTGCCCACTTGCCCCACCCGGCTCGTCTTGCGCGGTCTGCAGCAGACCCACCCGTGGCTGCGGCCGCGCGCCCGTAGACGTTACGGTTCGGCACGTGTGAAGCCCGCGCGCGACCTGCGTCGGGTCTGCGCGGTCGGGCGCTTCTCGCGCGTTGCGGCGTGACGGGCGCGTCGCTACGAACTTCTCGAGCCTGACACGTCGGAAGGTCGCCGAACCGGCCTCCGCGTCCGGGCAGCAGCTCGTGCGACGCCCCGGCGACGGCCCGCCTCATCGGCACCGCGCCGTGGGCCGGCCCCGCGCGAGCCGAAGGATCACCCCATGGACGAGCCCGCTTCGCCATCCCCCTCGCACGCTTCGACGCCGTCGGCGCCACACCCCTCCGGCGAGGACGAGCCCCGTCCCGCGCGCAGCCATTGGCTCGCCAAGCTCCTGCTCGCGCTCTGCGTGGCTGGGCTCGGCGTGCTCATCGCGATGCGCGTGGCCGCCACCCTCGCCGAGCGCGAGCGCCGCGCCGAGGAGCGCGAGCGGATCGCCGCGCGGGCCAAGGAAGAGAGCGCCACGCTCGCGCTCGCGGTGGTGCGTCCCGAGCGATTCACCTGGCAGCCGCACGTCCCGCTCGAGGGCACGCTCCACCCCGTGGCCGAGGTGGATCTGGCCTTCAAGGTCGGCGGCACGCTCGCGAAGCTCCACGTGCGCAAGGGGGCCCGCGTCGCGGCGGACGAGCTCCTCGCCGAGCTCGATGCGCGCGACGCCCTGCTCCAGGAGCGCGCGGCGTCGGCCCAGATCGCGGCGGCCGAGGCCCAGCTGTTCGTGGCGCGCGACAACGTCACGCGCACCGGAGCGCTGCTCGGCGCCGGTGCCCTGCCGGAAGCGATGGGCACGCAGGCAAAGGGGCAGCTCGATCTGGTGGCTGCCCAGCTCGAAGGTGCGCGCGCGCAACAGGCGCTCGCCCGTTCGAACATCGAGCACCACCGCCTGCGCGCACCCTTCGCGGGCCTCGTCACGCAGGCGCCGACCGCCGTCGGAGGGCTCGTCGCTCCCGGTGTGCCGGTGTTCCACCTGCAAGATCTCCAGAAGCTCCGGCTCGTGGGCACGGTCGCGGCCGCCGACGCGCCGCTCATGCGCGCCGGCGCCCTGCTCGAGCTCGAGCTCGGTGGACGCACCATCCGGGGCGCGAAGCTCACGGTGGTCCTGCCCACGCTCGATCCGGCCACGCGGCGGCTTCCCGTCGAGGCGGAGGTGCCGAACGACCCGGACGCGCCACTCCTCGCCGGGAGCTTCGTGCAGACGACGGTGGTGGGAGCCGAGCCCCTCGAGCTCCTGCGTCTGCCGGCCGCGGTGCTGCGCCCCGGCAGCCAGGACGAGATCTTCGTCGTGGAGGGCGCCGCCCTGCGCCTGCGGCGCATCGCCTACGTGCGCGCCGACGACGGCACGCTCCTCGTGCGGCAGGGCCTCGCGAGCGCCGAGCTCGTCGCGCTCGCGCCGCCGCCGGACGCCCAGCCGGGCCAGAGTGTGACCACGCTGGCCGACGGCGCGGCGCCCGTGCCCGCAGGTGAGCCATGAACATCTCGGCGATCGCCATCCGGCGGCCGGTGTTCACGGTCATGGTCACGATGGGCCTCCTGGTGCTCGGCATCGTGGGCTACCGCTCGCTCGGGACCGACCTCTTCCCCGACGTGTCCTTTCCCGTGGTGGCCGTGACCATCCCGTACCCCGGAGCCGGCCCCAAGGAGGTCGAGACGTTGGTGACCCGCCCCGTGGAGGACGCGGTCATCGGCATCAGCGGCATCGATCGCGTCAGGACCTTCTCGCGCGAGAGCGTGTCCATGTCGCTCGTGTTCTTCAAGCTCGGGGTCGACGTCGGCAACGCCTCGACCGAGGTGCGTGAGCGCATCTCCGCCGTGCGCTACAAGCTGCCCGACGACGTCAAGGAGCCCACCATCCGGCGCTTCGACGCCACGGGCAGCGCCGTGCTCATCTACGCCCTGGCCGGCACGCGCTCGCTCGCCGAGACGCGCCGGCATGCCGTCGACGTGCTGAAGCCGGCGCTCGAGCAGCTCGAGGGCGTGGCCGCGGTCGAGGTGAAGGGTGGGGCCGAGCGCGAGATCCGCATCTCGCTCGACCGCACGCGGCTCGACGCGCAGCGCGTCGACCCCCTGCAGCTCGTCATGCGCCTGCGCGCCGCCAACCTCACCGTGCCCGCCGGCACGTACGACGAAGGCAAGCAAGAGGTCAGCGTGCGCACGGTCGGCGAGTACGCGGGGGTCGAGGAGATCCGGAACCTCGTCGTGTCGACCGGCAAGGACGGCTCGGTCACCCGCCTGCGCGACGTGGCCGAGGTCGACGACACCTTCGAGGATCGCACCACCATCGTGCGGGACAACGGCCGCGAGGCCGTGTCGTTCGAGATCTTCAAGCAGTCCGGCACCAACACCGTGGCCGTCTCGGACCGGGCCAAGACGCGCCTGGCGGAGCTCGAGCGCGGCCTGCCCGAGGGCGTCGCGCTGTCGCTCATCCTGGATCAGTCCAAGTTCATCGGCGAGAACGTGGACGAGGTGCAGCTCTCCATCGTGTTCGGCGGCGCGATGGCGATCTTCATCATCCTGCTCTTCATGCTCGATCTGCGCTCCACCTTGATCTCGGCGGTGGCGCTGCCGACCAGCGTGGTGAGCACGTTCTTCTTCATGGATCTGCTCGGCTACTCGCTCAACATGATGACGCTGCTCGGCCTGTCGCTCGCCATCGGGCTGCTCATCGACGACGCGGTGGTGGTGCGCGAGAACATCTTCAAGCATCTCGAGCGCGGGAAATCGCCGGCGCAAGCGGCGCTCGACGGCACGAAGGAGATCGCCCTGTCGGTGCTCGCCACGACCCTCACCATCGTGGCCGTGTTCGTGCCCGTCGCCTTCGTCAAGGGCATGGTCGGGCAGTTCTTCCGGCAGTTCGGCATCACCGTGGCCGTCGCCGTGATGCTCTCGCTGTTCGTCGCCTTCACCCTCGACCCGATGCTCTCGGCGCGCTTCTCCAAGCCGCTCGGCGGCCGCGACCGCTTCGCCCGGTTGAAGGCGCCCATCCGCAAGGTCCTCGACGGGATCGACGGGCTCTACCGCGCCATGCTCGGCTGGACGGTGCGCCACAAGGCGCTCGTGCTGCTCGGCGCGGTGGGGAGCCTCGGCGGCATGGGCTACCTCGCCGGCCTGACGGGCGTCGAGTTCCTGTCCGCCGAGGACCGCGGCCAGTACATGGTGGAGATCGAGTTCCCCGCAGGGACCTCGCTCGCCGAGACGGAGCGGCTCTCGACCGCTGCCGCCGAGCGGTTGCGGGCCCACTCGGAGGTGCGCCTCGTCTTCGCGACCATCGGGCTCGACGGGGCCGCGAACAAGACGCGCTGGCGCGTGCTCACGAGCCCGAAGCACGAGCGCACCCTCGACCTCGAGGGCCTGAAGCAGGTGGCGCGCGACGCGACGGCCGACCTCGTCGGGGCCAAGGTCGTGATCGCCGACCCGCCCATCGTGGAGGGCGCCGCCACCGAGGCGCCGATCATCGTGGACGTGCGCGGCAACAGCTACGAGGACGTGAACCTGGTGACCGCGGGCGTGGCCGAGGTGCTGCGTACGACGCCGGGCGTCGCGGAGGTCCAGGTCAAGTACTCGCCGGGCCGGCCCGAGCTGCGGGTCGAGGTGGATCGGCAGCGCGCGGCGGAGCTCGGCATCGAGGTCGCGCAGATCGCGATGGCCCTGCGCACGGCCCTCGAGGGGGGCGAGGCGGGCAGCCTGCGCGACGGCACGGACGAGATCCCGATCCGCGTGCGCTACGCCGCGGACTTCCGCGCCACGAGCGACGCGCTCGCCCGCGTGACGCTGAACACGCCGCGCGGGCCCGTGAAGCTCGCCGACGTGGCGCGCTTCGAGCGCGGCGAGGGCCCGCAGGTCATCGAGCGCGAGAACCGCAGCCGGCAGGTCCAGGTGTGGGCCACGCCGCGGGGGCGCGCGCTCGGCGACGTGTTCGCCGAGTTCCGGCCGCGCGTGGCGGCGCTCACGATGCCCGAGGGCACGAGCATCTTCTACGACGGCCAGATCCGCCTGATGGGCGAGACCAACGAGAACATGCTCCTCGCCCTCTTGCTCGGCGTGGTGTTCATCTACCTCGTCCTGGCCTCGCAGTTCGAGAGCTTCATCCACCCGCTCACCATCATGCTGACCCTGCCGCTGGCGCTCGTGGGGGCCATCCTGGCGCTCTTCCTCTCGCACAACACCATCGCCATGGGCTCGCTCATCGGCATCATCCTCTTGATGGGCCTCGTGACGAAGAACGCCATCTTGCTCATCGACCGGGCCATCGTGCGGGTGCGCGAGCGCGGCGACACGCCGCTCGTGGCCGTCCTCGCCGCCGGGCCCGAGCGGCTGCGGCCCATCCTCATGACGAGCGCCGCCATGGTGCTCGGCATGTTGCCGACGGCCATCGGACGCGGCGAGGGCTCCGAGTTCCGCGCCCCGATGGCCATCGCCGTGATCGGCGGCGTCGTGAGCTCGACCTTGCTGTCGCTGCTGGTCGTGCCCGCCTTCTACCTCACCATCGAGGGCATGAAGGCGACGCTCCGCCGCTGGCGCGGCCTGCCCGCGACCTCGCGAAGGCTCGCGGCGCCGGCGGAGTGACGGGCGCGCCCGGTCGCGCGGCACGCCGGGCCGGCGTTCACGGGGTCGGGGCGCCCGAGAGGATCCGCATGAACACCTGCTGCACGAGCTCTGGGTGCTCGGCGGCGATCTGCTGGATGACGTCGCCCTCGGCGAGCGTCGCGGCCGCGAGGGCGCGCCGCAGCTCCGGATCGTGGCGCGCCCGTGCGAGGGTGGCGCGCGTGATGGTCTCGACCGCCCGCGTGCTCGGGGCGAGCTTCGCGGCGATCTCGGCCGCGAACGCCGGGTCCTCGAGGGCGACGGCGGCCTGTTTCACCAGGCGGTCGAAGGTGGGCTCGTGACCGCGCGCCAGCACGAACAGGTCGTCGACGTACTCGACGTGCTCGTCGCAGATCGCGAGCGTGAGCTCCATCGTCTCCTTGCGCTCGACCGGATCGGCGAGCGCACTCCGCAGCAAGCTCTCGCGCGAGCAACCGGCGGCGAAGAGCAGCACGAAGGCGAACCAGTACCTGTGCGCGGCGACCATGCCGTCTCCGTCGGCTCGATTCGCCGAGGGAGCAAGGCCTTCAGCGCGTGCCCCGCGGCGGGCCGGCGAGCTCCCTGCTGCGCCGGCGCAGCACGCGACGCAGGTAGGCATCCGCGAGGCGCGTGACGAGCGGATTCAGGAGCAGCCAGCGGCGGCGCCAGATCGGCGAGTGGGCGTCGCGGAGCGAGACCTCCCCGCGCATCACGGCCGCGAGCGCGTCGGCGCCGGCGTCGGACAGGCGCTCGAGCAGGTGCGCGCCCGCCTCCGCGGTCGCGATGGCGGGATCGCCCGCGTAGGTCTCGGCCCCGAAGTACGCCACCTTCTCGAGTAGATCGCGCACCACCGCGCGGAGCCCGCGGCCGGGCGAGCGCGGCGCGCCCTGCTCGCGGCGCCGCAGCTCGAAGGTGCGGCGCGGCAGGGTACGGTAGCTCGCGGCCGGGATGCCCGCGCCCGTGAGGTGCAAGAGCAGCGAGGTCTCGATGGTACCGGCGTGCGCGTCGCCCGCGAGCGCGCTCCACGGCACGCCCGGAATGTCGCCGAGGAGCTTCTGGAGCGGCCCGTCGTCGAGCGCGGCGTGCTCGTTGTCGAGCCGCCCGAGCAGGAGCGAGAAGAGCGCGATCATGCGCGTGCCGTACGCGCGGTTGCAGCGCCACGCGGCGCGCTCGAGCGCGAGGAAGTGCCCCGGCCCGCCGTGGAAGTTGCCGACCCACACGTGCACGAAGCCCTGCAGGGCGAGGGCGCGACCGAGCTCGTAGAGGACGCGCTCGACGGTGCCGACGTCGAAGGGCAGCGACCCCGGGTGCGGCAGCACCTGCGCGCCGACGCCGAACGGCGCGACGTGCACGAACTCGAGCTCGGGCATCCGCGCGCGCAGCTTGCCGACCGAGCGCAGCAAGAGCGCGTCACCCTCGAGCACGTCGGCGGCGACGGGCAGGTGCGGCCCGTGCACCTCGATGGGCGAGAAGGTCACGAGCACGATGGTGCGCGCGCGGTCGAGGGCCGCGAAGTCGGCGCCCGTGAGCGCGTGCCAGCGGCGGATGGGGGCGGCGTCGAGGGGATCCACGGCCGAGCCCGGTAGCACCGCACGCGTCGCGCCGCACGACGCGCGGCTCGGCCCCGCTCCGCCCCGGCGGCTACTTGGCCGGCTTCGCGCCGCCCTTCGGGCGCTCGTCGGGCCCGAGCTCCTGGTTGCGCCAGTAGAGATCGACCTTCTTCTCGTCCGCCTTGTCGGCGAGCCCGACCACGTCGAGCTCGGCCTCGATGGCCGTGGCCCCGTCCGGGACGCCGTCCTTTTTCAGGCACGCGAACTGGAGGAGCGCCTTCTCGTCGGGCTTGAGCGTGCCCATGAACAGGTTCGCGCCCGCACAGGTCTTGCGCTTCTTGCCGTCCTTCGTCTCGAGCTGCTTGCCGGCGCTGTCGTAGAAGTAGATCTGGACCTGCCCGTAGTTGACGACGCTCCCGGACTTGTTCTGGACGTTGAAGAAGGGGCCCTTGGCGTCCATCTTGTTGTTCCACTTCGCCTCCATGAGGCGCGCGGAGCCGGTCGCTTCGCAGGGCTGCTTCAGCGTCCCGCCGCCCTTCGAGTCCTTCGGGCAGTCGCTGCGCGGCGGCGCGTCCGGCTCGGAGCTCGTGGTCGCCGCGGTGCTCGTCGTCGGCTTCGGGGTCGGCGCGGGCGCCGCGCTCGAGCTCGTGGACGCCGAGCCCGGGCCGCCCGAGTCGCCGCAGCCGAGGAGGACCGTTGCCGAGAAGAGCCCGATGAGCGCGCTGATTCGCATGGGCGCACCCTATCGGAATCCGGTGGGCGCGAGGCATGATTTTTCGGGTCGCCCGCGGCGAGGGGCGTGCGGCACCCCCCCCGCGCCCCACCGCGTGATCTTGCCGGCGAGGTGGGCGACCGCGGTCCTCTCGCCGCGGAAGCGCGAACGAGCCGACGCGCCGGTGCGTCCGATTCTCGGCGTGTCTCTCCTGGGCTCTGGCCACGGCGCGGGCAGCTCGGGCGGCGCCGTGGCACGCCGCTTGCGGGCCGGGGCCGCATGTCGGGTCCCCGTTGCCGCGCGAACGCCGTCCGCGCGAGCGCCTTGCGCGCGGGCGTGTCGCTCGCGCTGCTCGCGCTCGCGCCGTGGCTCGTCGGTTGTGGGGCTGCGCAGTACGACTACGTGCGGCCATGGTTCCGGGTTGCGACGTCCCCGCGCTACGTGCTGGCGCCACACGCCATCGAGTGGGGCGGCCTACGAAGCGCCGAGACGCGGGTCGACGGCCGGTGGCACGAGCTGGCACGCGAAGGCGTCGGTCGTGGCACCTTCCGTGTCCATCGCGTCGGCGACGCGGTCGCCCTCGACCAATACGCCGCCGTGCCGGACGAGCCCCGTTCGGACCCCCGCACCTCGGGCCGGGTGGCGATCTATCACGAGGGGCGACTCGCGCCCGTCGTGCTTCCGCACAGCGCCTGCGCCTCGCCGAGGTTCTCCGAGCAACCGCCCGAGCTCACCTGCTTCGGGTGCGGAGAGGCCGAGCCCTACGAGCCCGTGCCCCTCTACGACGGCACCCTTGCCTGCGGAACGCTGCACCTCGAGAGCTACGACACCTTCGGCCGGAGCCTCGCGCGACGCGCGCTCGCGTCGCCGGCCGAGTGTCCGGAGGTCGAGGGCCGATTGCCGACCGGCGAATGGATCGTCGCCGACACGGCCCAGAGCAACGACGACTTTCTCTACTTCGGCGCCCCACGGACTCGTTTTCGCCTCGATCCGGGCGGCTTCACGCGGCTCCCCTTCGGCGCCGATCCGCTCGGCATCGAGCACGACGCGGAGGGTCGCGCGCAGGAAATCCTGCGCCAGGTGCCGATCCGCGACGTCGCGGTCGCGTCGCTGCGCGCCGCGTTCGAGGACGAGGAGCGGACACGTCCGGACTGGGTCCGGGAGTCCGAGCTCGTCCATCACCTCCGCCGCGGCCAGGCGCTCGAGCCCGACGTCCCCGTGCACCCGGGCGACTGCTACACGGTCGTCGCGCGCTCGACCGCCGATCTGTCGGGCCTCCGCCTCGGCGTCTGGCGAGCTTGGCCCGACATCACGGTGTCGCTCGCGCATTTCGACGATCCGCCCCTCGCGCGCTCGGTGGGCGCCTCGACCGCGCGGCTGACTCATTGCGTCGGCCCCGGCGAGCCGCCCCTGCTCGAGGTCCACGTCGAGGCGACGGCGGGAGCTGGCTACATCGTGGCGCGGATCTACGCTCACCCGCCCGGGTGACGGGCGCGGGCGACCCGTCACGCTTGGCCGATCGGCACGCCATACGGCGCCGACGGCGGCGGAGCCGGGACGCCGTCGGCGGGGGTGGCTTCGGGGCGGGACGCCGCGCCCTGCAGCGGGGCGCGGCGCACCAGGATGTGCCCGGCGACGTGGTCGGCCTTGCGCACCTCGGAGGGGAAGCGCGCGACCTCGCTCGCGGGCGAGCGGTTGCCTCGCACGCGGGACGGTGGTGGGATCGTGGGCCTTGGGAGAACCATGGTTGCCATCCTCGACGAAAGGCCCGCCGGACCTCGGACCCACGTGTTCGTGCTCGGGGTCAGTCGCTATCGCCACCTCGAAGACGGTAGCGAGCCCACGCAAGCGGGCATCGATTCCAACCTCGAGCAGCTGACGAGCGCGGCACGGTCGGCGTCGGAGTTCGCGGCGTGGGTCCTCGGCGAGTACAGGAACCCGAGTACGAGCCTCGCGAGCCTCTTCGTGTGCCTCGCTCCATCGGAGGACGAGGCGGTACACGCCGAGGTGCGCGCACGCCTGGGTGCAGCGGACGGCGCGACGCGGAGCGTCGTCATGGCCGACTGGCTCGAGTTCCGGCGCCGTTGTCGTGCCGAGCGCGACGCGACCGCCATCGTCTACGTCGCCGGCCACGGCGTGCAGCTCACGGCCGACGGCGCCATCGTGTTGCTCGAGGATTACGCCGGGGATGGGCAGGAGGCTGCGCTGTGGGCCGCCTTCGACATGAAGGGGCTCCACGAGTCGCTCGCCGGCAGCACGGCCGCGGCTCGCCAGTTCTGGTTCGTCGATAGCTGTCGCCAGCGTCCCGAGGTGGCACGGCAGTTCGAGTCGCTGCAGGGAGCCTTCGGGGGCGATAGGCCGGTCGGAGAGGTCGAGGCGTCGCCGTTGTTCCTCGCCTCGGGACCGCGGGGGATCGCCTGGGCGAGGACGCACGGCGTGAGCCTCTTCAACGAGGCGCTGCTCCGCTGCCTGCGGTGCGACGCCGCCGTGGGGCCGAAGCACGCGGGCGGCTCGTGGCGGGTCACCACCGCGAGCCTCGCCGAGAAGCTTCGTCCCCTGGTGCTCGAAGCCTCCGGTTCGGCCCAGCAGGTGGTGCAGCTCACGGGCCTCGTGGGCACGACGGCCGAGGTCCTCCACGTCTTTCCGCAGCCTCCGACCGCGGAGCTCACGCTCGGGCTGTCGCCGCCCGCGGCGGAGCCCGAGGCCAGGGCTGCGCTGTTTCGGGGCAACACTAAGGTGCTCGAGCACGACGCCGCCTGGCCGCTCGTACGCAAGCTCGCGGCGGGCCTCTATCGGGTGAGCGTCCTGCCGCGCGCACCCTATGCCGAGACGCAGGAGATCATCAGCGTCGAACCGCCTGCCAGCAGGGCCGAAGTGGAGGTCGCGTCATGAAGGGGACCATCAGGGCCGCCCTCGACATCTCGTCCTACCGGCTGACGAGCCTCACGCCCATCGAGATCCGCGACAGCTCGCTCGCCCTCGTGTGCGAGATTCGGAACGGTGGGGAGGCCCAGCTCACGCCCGGTGTGTACCAGGTGCGTGCGGTCATGGACGACGGCCGCGCCCATGCGCGTCTCGTCACGGTGACGGAGGGCAAGGAGACGAAAGTCGAATTCTCGAAGGTCGATCCCGCCGGGCTCATGACCGCCCCTTCATCGGCGCGCTTCACGCGGTCGGCAGCACGCGATCGCGACGGGCTCATCGACTACGGCGACGACGAGGGCGGCGGCCGCGCCGGCGGCGAGCGCGGTGACGAGGCTTGGGCAGCTCCGGATAGCGACGTGTGCCGCATCGTCGCGCTCGAAGGCGCGGTGCTGGACGGAGCGGCGCGGGGCACGTGGGAGCTCGTGCCTGCCGGGACCTTGACCGAGGTCCCCCACGCCGTGCTCGACCTCGGGGGGCGGCGCAGGCGCGTCTGCCTCCCGCTGAACCCCTGTGGGCATCGCCGCGCCGAGACCGCCTGCGTCCTGCGCCTCGAGCACTATCGCGAAGGGACCGAAGCGCGCGCCTGGATCCACCCCGAGCGAAAGGTGTCGAGCGCCGTGCAGCACATGCTGGCGGAGGGGCGCGTGTTCCACGCGCAGTCGGTCGTGGCCGGAACGGCCGACGACATGCTGCAGGCCAAGTACTCCGATCCGGTCGGTGCAGCGCTCGGGGCGCTCGTGATGTATCGGGCCGGAACGCTGCGCGACCGTCTGTCTTGGCTCGAGAATCTGGCGCGCGACTTCGCCTGGCTTCCCGACGGTGCGGTCCTGCTGGGCGCCCTCTGGCTGCAGGACGAAGCCACGCGTGCGGCGGGCGCTCGACTGCTGCTCGGGGCGGCCGGCCGGCGTCCACTCTTCACGACGAGCTACTCGGTCTTGCTCGACACGCTGCGCCGCTGGCCGCTCGACGACAGCCGCGCGGAGGCGCGGGCGGCCCTCACCGTGCTCGCGCGAGACGCCGGGCGCGTGGACTGGAACGCGTTCACCTTCACGTGCCACGAGGAACCATGAAGCTCACGATGCTGCCGGCAGGAGAGGGCGATGCGCTGTGGCTCGAGTGGGGGCCGCGGGACGACCGTCGCAAGATGCTGGTCGATCTCGGGGTCGACGCAACGGGCAAGGCGCTGCGCGCGCGGCTCGAGGCGCTGCCGAGGGAGCAGCGGTGCTTCGACCTCCTGGTCGTCACGCACGTGGACACCGACCACATCAACGGGGTCCTGAGCGCGTTCGTCCACGCCGAGCCGCTCGACGGCCTGGCGTTCGGCGACGTCTGGTTCAACGGCTGGACGCACCTCGAAGGGAGCACCGTGGCAGCCCTCGATCGGCGGCGCCTCCGAGACGGAGCTGCGCTCGTGTCCGACGCCAGGACGCACGTGTTCGGCGACGATCACGAGCCCTACGGCGGCAAACAGGGCGAGGAGTTCAGCGTCTGGCTGCGGCGCCAGCCGTGGAACCGCGCGTTCGGTGGGGCGGCGGTGGCGCGACCGGACGGCACCCTCGGCCGGACCGTGGAGCTCGCGCACGGTCTCAGGCTGACGGTGCTCGGCCCGACCACGCGGCGGCTCGCCGAGTTGATGCCGAAATGGAAGCAGGAGGTCGCCGCGGCGCTCCAGAAGGGCCAGCTCGATCCAAACGACGTGGCCCCGGTGCTCGTGCCCGCCGGGCTCGAGCCCATGGGCAGGAAGAGGCCGTCTGCCCCCAAGGTCGACTCGGCGGACAAGCTCGAGACGCTCGCGGAGTCCTCGTCGCAGGGGGACACGAGCCCACCGAACGGCAGCAGCATCACCTTGCTGCTCGAGTACGAGAAAGTGCGCCTCCTGCTCGCCGGCGACGCGTTCCCGGCCGACGTGGTGGCTGCGCTGAGGCTCGTCGACGCGCCCGCGCGCCCGCGCTTCACGGCCGTCAAGCTACCGCACCACGGAAGTCAGAACAACGTGTCGCGGGAGCTCGTGGAGGCGGTCGAGTGTCGGCACTGGCTGTTCTCGAGCAACGGCGCGAAGCACTACCACCCCGACGCCCAGGCCGTGGCCCGCGTGATCCGCTACGCGTCCCCCACGCATCCGGTGTTGCACTTCAACGAGCCGAGCCACTTCAACGGCTGGTGGGACCGCGACGACTGGCGCGCGACGCACGGCTACGAGACGCGCTACGGCACCGCGACGGACGGGCATACCATCGCGCTCTCGCGCGCCGGCAACGTCGTGAAACAGGTCGAGATCTTCTAGACGGAATCTCGGCTCCAGCGTGGCGTGGCTTCAGGCTTCGGCCTGGCTCGTGCCGGAGGTCTACCGCCGCACGCGCCCCTCGAGTCTCGTACCTGAAGTCTGAGGCCCGATCCCTGTAGCCGCGAGACTCCGCCGGAAGGGGCGAAGTCGAGCTCGGTGCCCGCGCCGCAGCGCGAGTCGGGTCGGGGCCCGCGCCGCGCCGCGCCGCACGCCCCTCGCCTCGGGCGACCCGTCACGCTTGGCCGATCGGCACGCCATACGGCGCCGACGGCGGCGGAGCCGGGACGCCGTCGGCGGGCGTGGCTTCGGGGCGGGAAGCCGCACCCTGCAGCGGGGCGCGGCGCGCCAGGATGTGCCCGGCGACGTGGTCGGCCTTGCGCACCTCGGAGGGGAAGCGCGCGACCTCGCTCGCGGGCGAGCCGAGCATCACGACGCCGTGGACCAGCAGCACCTGGTAGACGAGCTCCTCGCGGCTGTTCCAGAAGCGAATGCAATCGTAATGGGCAGGATCGACGTAGAGCTCGGCGAGGTCGAAGGCGTAGTCGGGGTTGCGGCAGATGTCGGCGATGGCGGCCAGCATGTCGGGCATCGCAATGGCCGGGGTGAAGGTCTTGTCCGGCGGCTCGGCGGTCGGCTGGTAGTGGTAATAGGGCGTCGCGAGCGTGAAGGAGGCGCCGGCGGCGTCGGTGAAGGCGACGTGCAGGCTCTCGTGCGCCTCGAGCAGCAGCAGGTTGTAGCCCTCGAGCTCGATCGGGAGGTTCGTGCCGGCCTCGAGCACACCACCGTAGGTGCGGCGCATCGCCTTTTGCACCTTGTCCTTGTTGCGCTGGAAGCGCGCGCTCACCTCCTCGTCCTCGAGCAGGAAGGCGATGATGTCGCGCGCGGCGCGCGCCGGGCCGGCGAACTCGAAGCCCGGGCGCGCGAGCTCGGTGCGGATGACGCCCGTGTGCACCTTGGCGTCGCGCATCGTGTCGGCGAAGCGCCCGAGCACGGCGTCCATGCCCTCCGGATCGACGAAGGGGTTGCCGCAGAAAGTCGACACGAGCGGCTCGTAGATCTGGTCGTAGACCGGGCGCGACAGGGCCACGCTGCGCCCGCCCTCGCACTCGAGCCAGAACAGGTTGGCGAGCACGTCGTGACGGACCGACAGCACGGCATGGCTCTGGCCGTCGTGGCGGAAGGTGCGACCGCGGAAGGCGGCGTCGACGACGTCGCGAGCCGTGCGCACGTCGTCGGCGCCGTCGCGGTAGGCGAGGCAGGTCTCGCGCTTGCCCTCGACGGTGCGCTCCTGCCAGTCGAGCAGCTCGTCGATGGCGTGGCGGTAGCGCGTGACGAGCGCGCCCTGTCCGGCGAACTCGAGCCCGGCGCGCAGGCTCGGCTGGTCGCCGCTGGTCCCCTTGTTCTTGCGCAGGCCGCGCACGAGCACGTGCTTCAGGACGTGGTGCGGGTCCTCGGCGAGCTCGACGGCGTGGCGCTCCACGGCCGCGTAGTTGTCGATGTAGAAGAAGCCGTTGACGCGCGTCGGCATGAGCAGCTTCTTCGGGTCGCAGATGCCGGGGATCGTGACGCGCGGGTTCTTCGGGTGGTCGAGGTTCGAGTAGCTGCCGCGCTGCAACAGATCGCCGAAGCGCGCCTTCCAGCTCTCGGTGATGTCCGTGAGGCGCAGAAAGTCGCCCTGCTCGGTGCCGAAGGCGTAGAGCTGCGCGTCCGCGCCACGCCACAGGGACAGCATGTCGCCCGCGAGGATGTCGACGCGCCTGACCTCCGCCGCCACGCCCTCGCCCGACACGAGCTGGTCCATCATCGCCGTGATGGTCTCGCTCTTGCCCGTGCCGCTGTCGGCCGAGAAGACCAGGGTCTTCCGGAGGCCGTTCTTGAAGGTGATGGTGAACATGGCGCCGTGGATCGGCATGCCACCCAGCGCCTTCGTGAGCTCGTTGTGCATCGTGAGCAGCGACTTCTTGAAGAAGCCCACGTAGTCGGTGGCGTCCTCGCGCGCGACCCAGGCGATGGGCAGGATGCCGCCCTTCGCCTTCGGCTCGAGCACGTAGCCCGTCTTGTAGCTGTCCCCGAGGATCTTCGAGGGGATGCCGAAGAGCAGGACGGCGTCCCACTCGAGCCCGTCGAGCTCGCGGCGCTGCTGGTAGGCCTCGATCTGCGGGAACAGGCGCAAGGCATCGCTCACCAGGTGGAAGCACGCCTTGTGGATGAGGACGAGCATCTTGAAGGGCCCGACCGGCAGGGCGAGGCACACGTAGTGCGCGAGGTTGGCGCCGTCGGCGAAGCGCTCGAGCCGGCGCAGGAAGAAGGCGCGCTCGGGGAAGCTCCGGCCCTTCTGCGCCGCGCCCCCGTCGCGGCGGCCGAAGCCGTAGCGGTAGTCCGACACGCGCGTGGCGGCGCCGGTCGTGTACCTCGGCGCCGGATCGAGCGCGGTGATGGCGCCCGCGAAGTGCGTGCCCTCCACGATGCGCCCGAGGAAGGCCGGCAACGCCGCGTGCGCGTGCAGGCCCTCGAGCTCCTCGTAGCCGATCTCGAAGGTCGTGCTGGCGCGCAGGCGCTCCTCCGGCACCTCGAAGGCGTGCAGGAGCTCGTTCAACAGGTCGTGCACCGCGCGGTGGATGCCGTGCAGCGCCGCGACCTTCTCGCCGTGCGAGCCGGTCTCGAGCCGCGCCGCCAGCACCTTGACGGTGTTCGGCCCGTGCCACTCGTCGTAGAGGCGCAGGAGCAGGTCGCGGAACACCGGGTCGATGAGCTGCCGGTCGTGGTAGGCGGCGAGGCAGGCGAGCGGCCCGTACTGGTTCTCGACGCGCTCGAACGACCAGTCGACGAGGTCGGGGTGGCGCCGCCACACGCGCCGCAGGAGGCGCCGGTAGAGCACCTGGAAGGTGCGCGCCTGGAGCATCTCGTCGACGGTCGCGCACGGCTGCCAGGCGACGAACACCTTGTCGGCCGACGAGCGCCCCTCCTCGATGCAGTGCACGATGCCGCGCTCGCTCGGCTCGACGCCGAGGCCCCGGGGCCGCGCGGCGCGGTCCGCCGCCGCGAGCAGCGGCGCGAGATCGTCGAGCGCCGCCGCGACCGGATCGCCGCCGTGAGGCGTGAACAGGCGCTCGAGCACCGCCGGATCGCGCCCGGCAGCGTCGAAGGCCTGCCAGTAGCGCGCGACGAGGCCGAGGTAGAGCTCGATGACGGCGGCGTAGCGCCGGTAGCCCTGCTCGGTGCCGTCGAGGGCGCCGCCGAGCGACAGGCGCACGTAGCCGCGTCCCGCGTAGGTGAGGTCGACCTTGCGCGCCCGCGCCAGCGCGCGCAGGAACTCCTGGACGCCGCGGTCGTCGCCCGCCGGACAGAGCCGCACGCAGGCGTAGAAGGCGCCCTCGGGCTCGATGAACTCGGCACCCGGCATGGCCTTGGCGCGCGCGGCCGCGACGGCCGCGAAGCGCTCCTCGATGTCGGTGCGCAGCCGGACCTCGAGGCGCAGCATCTTGAGCTGCCGCACGAGCGCGCTCAGGGCCTCGGACAGCTCGGCCCGGCTGGCGTCGCGGTGCTCGAGGCGCAGGAGCTCCTCGTAGCCCTCGAGCAGCGTCTCGAAGGCGAGCACCGGGAAGCGCTCGTCCTTCACGTCGGCGTGCGCCTCCGCGCAGAGCGCGCGCAGCCGCTCGGACGGCGTGACGCGCGCGCGCGGGTCGAGCAGCGCACCGGCGAGCGCCTCGACCGCGCCGGTGTAGCGTGCGGCCGCGCGCCCCGACTCGAGCTTCACGAGCGTGAGGTAGAGCGACATGAGGTGCGGCTCGGGGGCGCGCTCGCGCGTGAAGGCCACGACCTCGCGCACGTTCGAGTGCACGAGGCCGGTGCGGTCGCCCGAGCCCTGCAGGGCCTTCGTGGTCGCGCCCACGGTGACGATGCGCACCGGCCGGCCGAGCTGGCCGCGGTGCCGCTCGTAGATCTGCGCCATGCTGGCGTCGCCCTCGCGCGCCTTCCGCCTGCGCGTGACGAGCTTGTGGTAGGCGTCGTCGTCGAGCACCGTGAGGTCGTACGCCGCGGCGATCTGCAGGAGCTTGAGCACCGTCTCGCGCCGGTAAACGACGCCCGTCGGGTTGTTGGGCGAGTTGACGACGACGAGCATGCTGCGGCAGTAGAGCCGGAAGATCTCGGGGAACCGCCGGAACAGGTAGCGCAGCTCCTCGAGCCGCGCGCAGAGCGCCATCGGGTCCATCTCGTGGGCGTCGTTGAGCGGCACGCGCAGGGTGGAGGCCGCCGGGAAGTCCTTCTCGGGGAAGACGTCGGGGTAGCTCCACGACATCTCGGACAGCACGAGCGTGGGGTAGAACGCGCCGCGCCCGATGAGCTGCAAGAGGGCCTCGATCTCGCCTACGGCCTGGGGATCGAGGTCGCCCTTCAAGCCGTCCATCGAGCGCTGCAGCGCGCGCACCACGTCCTGGAACGGCGTCACGAGCCGCCGCACCGTGCGCTCGGCGCGCCCCACCTTCTGGCCCACGCGCGCCTCGAGGTGCCCGTGCAGCGCACCGAGGCCGGCCTTCGCCATGGCCTGCTTCAGGAACGCGGCCGCGGCGCCGGTCACGTTGGCGAAGGCCGCGCGGTCGAGACCCTCCTCGGCGCGGCGCGCGAGGCGCGCGCCGAGGTCGGCGAAGCGGTAGGCGGCGGCGCGGCCGAGGTAGTCGGCGTGGGTCGGGCCCGGCTCGGCCGGCCGCCACTGCGTGGGCGAGGCGCTCTGGAGCTGCGAGTAGCGCATCGCCGCCTCGATCTCGTCCGAGCTCGTGGTCGGGATGGCGAGGCCGCGCTTGATCTCCTCCAGCCGCGCACGGCAAGCGTCGAGATCGTTCGCCAGGAAATGCTCGAGCGCCGCCTCGACCTCGCGCGCGTGCCACTCGCCGACCAGCGTCAGGGCGCCGCGCCCGCCACCGGGCACCACGGCCGCGTGGTAGCTCGGCGGCAGGCTCTTGTAGAGGTAGTGCATCCAGCTCGCGGCCACGCTCTCCTCGAGCTCGTCGGACAGGACGCGGCGAGCGGCGTCGTCGCTCGCCGCGACGCGCTCGAGGAACGCCACCATGCGGCGCAGCTTCTTCAGGCCGAGGTAGTCGAACAGGGCCTGACGGCGCCACTCCTGCGCCCGCACCTCTTCGACCGTGGCGGCGTCGGCGCCCTCGCTCTCGTGGAAGGCGATGCCGCGCTCGAGGGCCGCGCGCATGGCGCCGAGCGCCCCGGGCGAGAAGCGCTCGAGGATGCGGCGCAGCACGAGCTGGGTGTTGGCCGGGCGCCCGGCGAAGCTCGTCTGCACGTTGCGCAGGGTGCGCGCGACGTGCGGGAAGAGCGTGAACACCACGGTCGAGTTCGACATGCGCGCGCGGCGCGAGCAGTCGATGAGCAAGAGCCGGCCGATCACGCTGCGCCAGTCGCTCGCGTGACCCGGCTCGACGTCGAACAGGTGGTGCGGGATGCGCGTGACGCGCGCCACGTAGACGTGGTTCGGCTCGGCGCGCATGCGAGCGAGCAGGGCGTCGTCGAGCCGGTCCTCGCCCGGCACCACCGTGACCGGCGTGGAGGCGCGCGCGCCGAACTTGTCGAACACGTGGTCGCGGATGAGGTCGATGACGCGGTCCGGGCTCTCGGTGATGACCGCGCGAATGAACAGCGTCGCGCCCTCGAAGTTGACGAACTCGGCCGCCTCGGCGAGAAAGGCGCGCTCCTCGCTCGCGGTCGAGTAGTGCAGGCTCTGATCGACGAGCTCGCCGAAGAGCGACAGCAGGCGCTCGAGCGGCACCGGATCGCAGGCGAGCGTCTCGGTGTAGCCGCCGAGCTCGCGGAGCTCCTTGCCGAACACGGTGCGCGCCACGAGCGCACGCATGCCGTTGGTGACGGGGGGCGTGCCGATGCTGAGGGAGTAGCGGCCGAGCGCCTCGAGGTGGGTGGCGTCGAGCACGAGCGCCTGGCCCGCCACGGTGAAGGTCTTGCCGATGCGGTGGCGCAGGGCGGCCTTGAACTCGTCGGCGGCCTGCACGATGCGGAAGATCGGCGAGACGCCGGTCGTCGGCATCACCTGCTCGAGCAGCGTGTAGCCGAGCCGATCGAAGGTCTGCTCGTACTCGCGCAGCTGCCGCGCGATGGCCTCGCGCTCGCCGACCGAGGCGCTCGTCACGTCCTCGGGCAGGGCCAGGATGCGGTCGATCTCGGGCAGGAGCAGGATGTGGATCCGCCCCTCGCGCATCTCTGCGGCGATCGCCTTCAAGGCCCGGATGCGCTCGGCGAGCCCTAGAACTTGTTCCATCCTGTCGAGTCCCTACCACACGGCGCGCCATGCTGCAGCGCGTCAACGAGCCGCCGGGCCCGCGCGCCGTGCGTCACTGGAAGACGACGTCGACGGTCCCGCTGCCAGGGGTGAACGTGCCGGTGCCGACGAGCTGGGTGCCGGTGATCGTCCCCTGGCCGGTCGTCGTGCAGGAGCCTTCGGGACCCGGCGTGCAGTCGCAGGGCGGTGCCATGCAGTCGAACGCGGTCCAGGCCGTGCCGGTGAAGGTCAGCGGGCCGTCGCCGGGGGCTTCCGGCGCCTCGCAGCTCGCCGGGTCCTGGCCGCCCAGGCACGAGACGCACGAGCCCGGCACCGTCCGCTCGACGATGCGCGCGCCGCTCCAGTAGAGCTCGTAGGCGCCGCCGGGGGCGATGCGCCGCAAGTACGAGGGGTAGCAGGTGGTGGTCATCGTGCAGGTGCAGGTGGTCGCGTTGTCGGCGCAGCTGAGGCCGCAGGCGTTGCCGTACCGGTAGACGACCTCGTGGTTCGCTGCGTCGTAGATGCGGAACGAAGGGCTGGTGTCGCAGGGAGCGTTGTCGCCGAGGTAGAGGTCGGCGTTCGTCTGGTTGACGAAGCGGACCACGACCTCGGTCGTCTCGTCGCCGGCCAAGAGGTCGGTGCACACGAGGGGGGCGGCGGTGTCGTCGGCGGGCTTGCTGGTGCAGGCGGCGGCGGTCACCGTCGCGGCGATCCAGGCGAGGGCGGCGGCGACGAGCGTGAGGGTCCGGGTGCGCCGGGTCGTGAAAGTCATTCTCCCAGCATACGACCAGCGAGCGCAGCTGGGTGCAAATCCCAGTTCGTTTGCGCTCGAGCCGTCAGCTATCAGCCATCAGTTCTCGGCTCGGAGACCGACGGCATGCAGGGCTTCCGTGACACCGAAGGTGTGGGACGAGGTCCGCGAGCTCGAGGGTCCGCGGGCGCTCACGGGCCGATGGCGAGCGTCCAGCGGTCGAGGGTGCCGGTGTCGTCGGCGGCGAGGTCCGCGAGCTTGAGGGTCCACGGGCCCTTGGCGCTCGTGCCGGCAAACGGCGCGAGGGCGAAGGACTGCGAGATGTTCTGGGTCGCGCCGCCGGCCTGGTCCCACAAGGTCGCGGTCACGCCGCCGTGCTCGAGCGTGATGCGCAGATCGCCGACCCAGGTGTGGGTCACGCGCAGATCCACCTTCACGCTCCCGGCCGTGAGCACGTCGGGCACGCTGATCGTGCTCGTCACGCCCGCGGGCTTGTTGTCCGGGATCGCGGTCGCGGTCGTGTTCGAGTAGGTGTGCGTCCCCTTCTCGCCCGCCCCCACGCAGAGCGACCCGCCCGGCGAGAAGCAGTTGTCGCGCACGCCGCTCACGCCGAAGGTCGAGTCCCCGACGCGCTTTCGTATCGCGAGCAGGATGTCCTTCCAGCTCACGCCGTAGCCGTGCTGCAGCGCCCAGATCACCTTGGCGAGCACCGGCCCCGCGAACTCGTTGGCGCCCGCCGACACCTCGACGACGCTCGACAGCATGTCGAGGCTCGCCCAGCCGCCCTTCTGCTCGAGGATCGGCGCGACGTAGTACTCGTACCCGAGGCAGCCCCCATAGAGGAAGATCTGGTAGAAGCTCGGGTAGGTCGGCGTGGCCCAGAAGTCGCTTGCCCCGAGCATGCTGTGACCGTCATAGGTCACGATCTCGTGCTCGAGGATGGCCTTCTGGAAGTTGCCGAAGTGGGCGGTGTCGTCGAGGCCGGAGAAGTCGTAGGGCGAGTAGAGGTCGATCTCGAAGTCGACGCCGGACACCTTCTTCGTGAAGCGGCGGCCGACGGGGGCCGGCACGAGCTCCGCGAAGCTCGCGTCCTTCAGCCACTTCGCCATCTGGTTCATGCCGACGACGCCCACGTCGTCGGCGGCGACGGCGCCGTCGCCGATCTGCCCGAAGAGGATGACGGAGGTGATCTTGCCGTCCGCGACGAGCTTGTCGTACTCGGGGTACACGGTCTTCGCGGCCGGGAACATCTTCGAGACCGTCACCGACAGCTGCTGCGTCGCGAGCTTGCACGCCGGCAGATCGGGGTTCCACAGGTACCAGTAGACGGCCGCGTCGAGCGGCATGTGGTCGTCGGGGTCCGCACACGTGGCGGCCGCCTGCGACAGCACCGTGAACGGGTTGAGCGGCACCTCGGCCTGGAAGACGGTGCCGACCTTCACGCCCGTCTTGGCGCCGTGGAGCAGCACGGAGTTGACGCCCCGGATGCGGAAGTGCGTGAGGCTCGAGGCAGGGGCGTTCGCTGCCTGCGCGGCGCTCAGCCAGGTGCCGTTCACCCGCCACTCGATGCGCGAGGCGACGGTCGCGTCCTCGGCCAGCGACTCGAGGTAGAACTCGCCGCGCTGACGCAGGTACGTCGTCGCGAACTGCCCGATGTACGCGGGCGAGACGCGCTGCTTCGTGCCCGTGACCGTCGTGTCACCCTCGAGATCGACCTCGACCTCGATCCCGGCCGGGTTGAGGTAGGCGCTGTCCTCCTTGCCCGCGAAGCTCTGGTCCTCGAGGAACGGGTTCGACGCCTCGACGGGCGTCGGTTCGGGCTCCGTCTCGGGAGCGCACGCGGGGACGAGACAGGCACCGAGCAGAGTGGCGAGGGCAAGGCTGCGCATGGGGGGAAATCTCCGGCGGCAGCCTAGGCCAGCGCCGTCGCGGCCGCCATGGGTCTCGGTCGCCCCTAATCCGGCGGCAAGGTTCTTGCCCTGCTCTGGGGCTCCAGGCTCCCGGCTTCAGACTCCAGGGCTGGAGAGCCCCGCACCCCGCACCCGCTGGGTGAGCAACCGGAGGTCGGTTCGGACGGATTTCCCTCCTGAAGCCCGAAGCCTGCAGCCTGAAGCCCCCGCGCTTGCGCGGGATCAGGGTCGCGTCGCCCGGAGGCGCGGCCACCCCCGAGGCGGGAGCGCCGCGTGCTAGCGTTGCCTCCCATGTGTCGGAGCATCCGCGTGCTCGCCAACTTCGCGCCTCCGGCGACCGACGAGGAGATCCACGCCGCGGCGCTGCAGTTCGTGCGCAAGCTCTCCAGTACGGCGCGCCCGTCGCGCGCGAACGAGGCCGCGTTCGAGCGCGCCGTCCTCGAGGTGAGCGCGACGGCGCGGCGTCTCGTCGACTCGCTCACGACGACGGCGAGCCCGCGCAACCGCGAACAAGAGGCCGACAAGGCGCGGGCGCGGTCGCACGCGCGCTTCGGCTGACGGCTCGGAAGGCCCGGCGAGGAGCCCATGACCAAGGCATCGAACGATGGTTGGGAGATCTACGACGCGGCGCTGCCCTTCGCGGGCGCCGTCTACGGCTCGCAGCGGACGCGCATGGCGGTCGTGGGGCTCGGCGGCGGGAGCCTGCTCGTCGTGAGCCCGGGCGCGCACCTCGCGGAGGTGGCCTTCGAGCGGCTCGCCACGTGGGGCACGCCGCGCTTCCTGCTCGCGCCGAACCACTTTCACAACACGGGCCTGGCGGCCTGGCACGAGCGCTTCCCGGACGCGTCGGTCGTCGCGCATCCGCGCGCCCTGCCGCGCCTCCGCAAGAAGGTGCCCGGCGTCCCCTTCGAGGCGCTCGACGGCCTCGAGGCGGCGCTGCCCGCCGGGGTGAGGCTCTTCGGCCCCCCGATGGCGAAGCAGGGCGAGACCTGGCTGTCGGTGAAGACCGCGGACGGCACGGGCTGGTTCGTGACGGACGGCATCCTCAACGAGGAGCGCCTGCGCGGCACGTCGGGCCTCGTCCTGCGCCTGCTCGGCTTTCGCACCGGGCTCATGACGAACCCGTTCTTCAAGCGCTTCTTCCTCGCGGACAAGGCCGGCTACAAGGCGTGGGTGGCCGGCGAGCTCGAGCGCGACCGGCCGACGCTCTTCGTCCCGTCCCACGGCGCCCCGCTCCGCGGCCCGGACGTGTCGGAGCGGCTGCGCGCGGCCACGGAGGCGGCGTGAGGTCCGCGCTCTCTGGCGCCGTCAGCCCGCCGTTCGCGCCCAGACGAACATGCGCCGGAAGGTGTAGAGGTACGGCGCGTCCTCGCCGATCACGTCGCGCAGGCGCGCCGCGTGGGCGTCGAGAAAGGCGCGTGCCTGCTCGGCGTCGAGCCGCTCGAGGTAGGGCAGCAGCAGCGAGCCCTTCAGCCACTCGGCGACGTCGGCCGCGCGGTCGAGCGTGTGGCAGTAGACGCGCTCGAAGAGGCGCACGCGCGCGACCCGTGCCTCCCAGAGCCAGGCGGCGTAGCGCTCGAGCGGCTCGACCGCGCTCCGCTGCACGAAGCCTCCGAGCCAGCCGGCGAAGGGCTCCTGCCGGGCGACCTCGCTCGCCGCGACGTGCGCCGGGTGATGCTGGTTGTTCGGCATCTGCAGGGCGAGCTGCGCACCCGGCGCGAGGGTGCCGAGCAGGCGCCGGAAGAGCGCGCGGTGGTCGGGCACCCAGTGCAGAGCCGCGTTCGAGAACACGAGGTCGAAGCCCGCGAAGGACTCGAGGCTCGCGATGTCGCCCTGCCGGAAGCGCATGCGCGCGCTCGCCCGCGGCGCCGCGCGGGCGAGCATCTCGGGCGAGCTGTCGAGCCCCTCGATGTCGGCGGCGCCGCCGAGGTGCGCGAGCAGGAGCTCGGTCGGCTCACCCGTGCCGCAGCCGAGATCGAGCGCGCGCCGCACGCCCGGCTCGACGAGCGCGACGAGATCGTGCACGGGCTCGAGGCGCTCGCTGCGGAAGCGCTCGTACTGCGAGGGGCTCCAGGCGGTCGGCATCG
>JADLAB010000424.1 GCA_020848455.1 Polyangiaceae bacterium | reverse complement strand
TCGAGGGCGACGACGTGACCGAGGTGCTCGGCTTCTTGCAGTACGACCACCGCTGGCTCGTCGAGAAGGTGCGCCGCGCCGTCGAGGACGCCACGCGCCGCGGCGACATGACACTCGAGGACTCGGCGCGCCTGCGCAAGCGCTACAAGCAGGGCCTGCAGGACTACACGTACCTGACGCGCGACGGCATGGAGTAGCGCGCGCCGGCCGGCGCGGCGCGCAGCACGCTCCCGACGCCGCGGCCGGGTGTGGTAGAGCCGAGCCATGCAGAGCGATGGCGACAAGCCCGGCACGGTCGGCGCCCCTCCGGCGGACGAGGCTCCGCAGTCGGAGCGCGCCCCGCGCGCTCGACGCAAGCGGGGTCGCTTCGAGCTCTGGGCGCGGTGGGCGCGGCGCAGCGCCGAGAACGCGATGGAGCTCGTGTGCATCGGGCGGCTCGGCGAGAGCGAGAGCGCGCCCTACGCGGTCGTGCACCACAGCCCGCTCTACCGCCTGCGGCACTACAGCGCGGACTTCACCCACGACGCACCGCGCTCGGCGCCGCTCCTGCTCGTGCCGCCGCTCATGCTCACGGCCGAGATCTACGACGTGTCGCCCGAGCTCAGCGCCATCGGCCTCTTGGTGGCGCAAGACGTCGACTGCTGGGTCGTCGACTTCGGCGCGCCGGAGCGCGAGGCGGGCGGCATGCAGCGCACGCTCGACGACCACGTGCGCGCCGTGGTGGACGCCGTCGAGCACGTCAAGACGCTGACCGGGCGCGACGTGCACCTCGCGGGCTACTCGCAGGGCGGCATGTTCGCCTACCAGGCCGCGGCCTACCTGCGCTCGCACGGCATCGCCTCGGTCATCACCTTCGGCAGCCCGGTCGACATCCACAAGAACGTGCCGGCGCTCGGCAGCGACGTGACCCGGCGCATCATCCGGGCCGCGCGGCCCATGGTCGAGGTGCCGCTCGAGCGCATCGAGGGGCTGCCCGGGCGGCTCACGAGCACGGGCTTCAAGCTCCTCACGCCGAAGAAGGAGCTCGAGCAGATCTTCGACTTCGTCAGGAAGCTGCACGACCGGCAGGCGCTCCAGAAGCGCGAGACGCGCCGGCGCTTCCTCGGCGGCGAGGGCTTCGTCGCGTGGCCCGGCCCCGCGCTCCGGAAGTTCTTCGACGACTTCATCGTGCACAACCGCCTGGTCGCGGGCGGCTTCGTCATCGACGGCCGCAGCGTGACGCTCTCGGACGTGACCTGTCCCGTGCTGCGCTTCGTCGGCAGCCGCGACGACTTCGCGCGGCCGGCTGCCGTGCGCGCCATCGTGAAGGCGGCGCCCCACGCCGAGCACCACGAGAGCGTGCTCCGCGCCGGACACTTCGGGCTCGTGGTCGGCTCGACCGCGCTGCGCGAGAGCTGGCCCACGGTCGCCGCCTGGGTGAAGTGGCGCGACGGCACGGCGGGCAGGCCCGCGGCGCTCTCGCCGCGCCAGAAGCCGCCGGTCGAGGAGGAGGAGCTCGAGCTCGAGGAGGCGGCCTTCGACGTCGACTTCGCCTACGAGCTCTTCGTCGACGAGGCGAAGAAGACGGCCGCGGTCGCCTGGCGGCGCGTGGGGCGCGCGGTCCGGGACGCCGGCCACGCGCTCGACAACCTGCGCTGGCAGCTGCCGCGCCTCGCGCGCCTCGAGCGCATCGCCGACGACACGCTCGTCAGCCCGGGGCGTGCGCTCGCCGAGCAGGCGCAGGCCATCGGCGACCGCACCTTCTTCCTGTGGAAGGGGCGCGCCTTCACCTACCGCGACGCCGACGCGCGCGTGAGCCACGTGACCGCGGGCCTGATCGCCTGCGGCGTCGAGCCCGCGGCGCGGGTGGGCGTGCTCATGGCGGCGCGCCCGAGCTGCCTGTCGCTCGTCACGGCGGTCAACCGCCTGGGGGCGGTGCCGGTGCTCTGCAACCCCACGCTCGGCGACGAGGCGCTCCGGAGCGCGCTCGCGGCGGCCGAGGTCACGGTGCTCGCCACCGACCCCGAGAACGCCGCGCGGGCGCGCCTCCTGTTTGCGGGCTCGGTGCTCTCGCTCGGCGGCGGCGGCGCCGAGCGCGCGCTCCCCGAGGGCGTGCGCGACATGGAGAGCGTCGACCCCGCGGCGGTGACGCTCCCGGCGTGGTACCGCCCGAACCCCGGACGGGCGCGCGACCTGTGCATGATCCTCATGAGCGACGCCGGCGGCGGCGAGGTGCGCCTCTCGCGCGTGAGCCACCACCGCTGGGCCTTCTCGGCGCTCGGCGTCGCCTCGGCGTGCACCCTCAACCCCGAGGACACCGTGTACTCGTGCCTGCCGCTGCACCACGCGACCGGCATGATGGTCACCGTGGGCGGCGCGCTCATGGGCGGCAGCCGGCTCGCGCTCGCCTCGAGCTTCGTGCCCGAGCGCTTCTGGGGCGACGTGCGGCGCTACGGGGCCACGGTGGCGTTCTACGCCGGCGACATGTGCCGGCCCCTCGTGCACGCCGCGCCCACGAGCTCGGACCGCAGCCACTCCTTGCGCCTCTTCGCCGGCAGCGGCATGCGCCGCGACGTGTGGCAGAAGCTGCGCGAGCGCTTCGGCGTGGGCGTGCTCGAGTTCTACGCGTCGACCGAGCGCAACCTCGTGCTCGCGAACGCCTCCGGCAAGAAGGTGGGCGCGGTCGGCCGGCCGCTGCCGGGCAGCGCCGAGCTCGCGATCGTCGCGTACGACTACGCGCGCCGGGCGCTCCGGGAGCGCGAGGGCGGGAAGCTCGTGCGCTGCCTGTCCACCGAGCCGGGCGTGGCGCTCGCGCGCCTCGAGCCGAGCGCGGCCGGCCTGCAGGGAGCCCCGAACGTCCTGCGCGACGTGTTCGAGCCGGGCGACCGCTGGTTCCAGAGCGGCGACGTCCTGCGCGAGGACTCGGACGGCGACTTCTGGTTCGTGGACCGCGCGAACGACATGCTGGTGACGCCCGGCGGTGCCGTCGCCTCGACGCGCGTCGAGGACGCGCTCTACGAGCTCGCCGACGTGCGCTGGGCCGCCGCCTACGGGGTGCGCGCGCCGACGGGCGAGCTCGCGATCGTGGCCTCCGTGGTCGCGCTCCCGACGCTCGACCCCGAGCGGCTCACGGCGCACGTCGGCGAACGCCTGCGCCCGCACGAGCGGCCGCACGTCGTGCGCGTGGTGCGCGAGCTCCCGCTCGGCGAGGGCTTCCGCCCGCAGAAGTCGCGCCTCAGGGACGCGGGCCTCGCGCCCGACGGCGAGCTGCCGGTCTTCCGCTACGACGCGGCGAGCGGCGCGTATCGCGCGTGAGCGGCGGACGGCCGTGCCGCCCGCGCGCCGCGCCTGCGCCCGGCGGCGAGCGCGAGGTCGCGCTCAGGGACAGCTGTTGCCGCAGCTACCGCCCATGCAGCCCTGCAGGGCCTGCCCCTGCTGGATGCCGCCGAGGTTCGCGAGGCCACACTGCGTGATGCAGTTCTGTTGCTGCGGCCCGGGCGGGCAGGCCTGCGCGCAGTCGATGAGCGCCACGCACGCGGGATTGCCGAAGCACGCCTCGAGCTGGGTCTCGCAGTTCTCCGCCAGACAGAGCTGGCACGGATCGATGGGCATCGTGCCCGGGCAGAGGTTGGAGCAGCTCGTGTAGGCGCAGTCGGCGCCGAGCATGAACTCGGCCATGCCGTTCGCGTCCGCGGCGAAGCACGCCTCGACGCACGCCGTGTCGCCCGGGTTGCAGCCGAGCGCGCAGGTGCTGACCGACATGCAGTCGGGGCTCGTCGAGCAGGCGCAGTAGGTCGCGTTGCAGCTCGTGTAGAGGCAGCCCGAGCACGCGTCACCGAGGGGCGCGCACGCCGGGGCGCCGCCCGCGCCGCCCTGGCTCGCACCGCCCTGCGCCTGGCCGCCCTGCGCCTGGCCGCCCTGCGCCTGGCCGCCCTGGCTCGAGCCACCCGCCGCCGCACCACCGGCCCCGCCGGTGGCGGTCGAGGTCGTCGTGGTCGTCGACGTGGTGCCACCGTTGAACACGCTCGTCTCGGACTCGCAGGCGACGAAGGCCGAGGCCGCGAGCACCACCCCACCGAGCGACACACCCACTGCGAAGCGAAGTCGTTGCATCCGACGAGGATACGGGATCGGCCGGGGTCCCGTCGAGCCCGAGCCGCTCGACCCCGCGGCCGACGACCCCCGCTGGCGCTTGTCGCCCGCGCCAAGATGCGCCTACTCGGGAGCAGATGACGCCGTCCATGACCCTTCGCTCCTCGTCGCCGCTCTGGGTCGCGCTCGTCGCGCTCGCCTGCAACGGCGGCGGCGCGGCGGCGCGGCCGACCTCTTCCACCCAGGACCACCCAGCAGGCTCGACCACGATGACCTCCACCGATTCGTCGACTCCCGCGCTCCCCTCGCTCGGGAGCTCCATCGTCGGCTGGCTCGAGCAGGGCGAGCACGCGCGCGTGCGTGCCACCTTCGACGCCGCGATGGCGAAGGCGCTGCCGACGGACGAGGCGGTCGCGGGGCTCTGGCAGTCGATCGTGGCCAAGCTCGGCCGCTGCCAGAAGCAGCTCGGGACGAGCGCGAAGGACGAGGGCGCCTACCACGTCGTGCTCGTCACCTGCGCCTTCGAGGCGATGCCGATGGACGTGCGCCTCGTCTTCGACGCCGAGCAGAAGCTCGCGGGCATCCAGCTCCGGCCCTCCGAGAACACGGACGCCTTCGGCCCACGCCCACAGACCCCGAAGCCACCTTTCCCGTACGCGGCGCGCGACGTCGCCTACCCGAACCCCGCGGACGGCTCGACGCTCGCGGGCACGCTCACGGTGCCCGAGGGCGCGGGTCCGCACCCCGCCGTGCTCCTCGTCACGGGCTCGGGCGCGCAGGACCGGGACGAGACCATCTTCGGGCACAAGCCCTTCTGGGTGCTCGCCGACCACCTCGGGCGCCACGGCGTCGCCGTGCTGCGCGTGGACGATCGCGGCATCGGCAAGACCACCGGCGACCCGACCCATGCCACCATCGAGACCCACGCCACGGACGTCGAGGCGGGGCTCGCCTTCCTGAAGACCCAGCCCGACGTCGACCCGAAGCGCCTCGGGCTCGTGGGCCACAGCGAGGGGGGCATCATCGCAGCCGTGGTGGCGGCGCGCTCGAAGGACGTCGCCTTCGTGGTGTCGCTCGCCGGCACCGGCCTCTCGGGGGCGGAGATCAACCCGCTGCAGGTCGAGGCCATCCTGCGCGCCAAGGGCGGGATGAGCGAGGACGGCATCCGCGCCATCGTCGCGGCGCAGCGGGCCATCATGAAGCTCCTCGCCACGGACGCCAGCGACGCCGCGCTCGACGCCGCGGTGAACGCCGCCTTCGCCGCGGCCGAGCAGTACGCGCCCGGAGCGCTCGGCGCGAAGGGCACTCCGGCGGGACGCGCCGCCGAGGTAGCGTCGCTCCGCTCGGACTGGTTCCGCTCGTTCGTGAAGCTCGACCCCGCGAGCCACTGGAGCCGCGTCACGGTGCCCGTGCTCGCGCTCGTCGGCGACCGCGACACGCAGGTGCCGGCCGACCCCAACCTCGGGGCGATCGCCGCCGCGCTCGCCAAGGCGGGCAACCACGACGCCGAGACCGAGAAGCTCCCCGGCCTGAATCACCTCTTCCAGCGGGCGCAGACCGGCCTCGTCGACGAGTACGCGACCCTCGAGGAGACCTTCGCGCCCGCGGCGCTCGAGCGCGTGACGAGCTTCGTCAGGCAGCGCGCCGGGCTGCGCTGACGCACGCCGACCGTCGCGGGTGCCGCGGACGCGTCACCACTCGAAGCTGCCGCTGCCGCTGCACGAGCCGGTCGCGCCGTCGCCCGCGTAGCTACAGGTGAAGCTCCCGTTCGCGCCGGTGATGGTGAGCGTGCCGGTGCCGCTCGCCGAGAGCGACGCGTCGACCACGTAGCTCGCGTCGCCGACGAACACCACGAAGCGCACGCTGGTGCCGCTCGTACCGATCGACATCTGGTAGCCGTAGTCGAGCTCCCAGCTCTGGCCGTCGCTGCTCGCCACGGTGAGGTCGCCGGCGAGCGTGATGTCGTAGGAGAAGGGGATGTGGCCGCCGATGTCCGTCGCGCCCGCGCCCTCCAGACACAGGCCGTCGCTCGCCACGCACACGCCGCTGTACTCGTAATAGGTGTAGACGTGCCCGTCGTCGATCTCGACCTGATACACGATCTGCCCGCTCACCTGGCCCTGGCTCAGGCAGCCCATGTCGAGCGTGATCGTGGCGTCGTCGCCCGAGCCGTCGGTGTCGATGCACGACAGGCCGCCGGCCCCACCCTGGGGCTGGCTCGGCGGCGCCTGGAAGCCGGGGACGAACGAGAAGGCCGTCCGGGCCGAGCCCTCGGTGTGCATCGCCCCGAGCACGGCCGGTACCGACGCGGCGTTCACCTCGCCCGTGGGCTCGGCCATGGCTTCGCGGACCGGATCGGTGAGCTCGCGCGCGCGATCGGCCGGGCTCTTCGAGCAGCCCATGCCGAGCCCGAGCGCCACCACCACGCCGCTCGTCACCAGACCATGCGTCGTCCGTGCCATGTTCGCCTCCGGGGCCACCGTTCTACCAAGCAAGCGCCGCTCGAT
>JADLAB010000423.1 GCA_020848455.1 Polyangiaceae bacterium | reverse complement strand
TTTCTGACCGGCTACCCAAACTTCGGTGGGACAAAGTCGGGAGACAAACTACACAAACCCACGACAATTAATCTGTTAACGCCTATGGGGCCGGGGGGTGAGGGTGACTGCTTCGGTCCGGATGCCGGCTGCTGCTTCGGCAAGGGTCCCAAGCTCAACCTCGTCCCCTCACCCGAGGTGCTGGCGCAGGAACGCGACCGCTCGCCCCCACGCGAGGGCGGCGCTCGCGGCGTGGTAGACCGCCGGATCGGAGGCGCGCATGAAGGCGTGGCCGGCGGGGGGCGGGTAGACGTGGAGCTCCATGACCCCGCCGGCGGCGCGCACCCCCTCCGCGATGGTCCTCGTGCGCTCGACGTCCACGAAGCCGTCCACCGCGGCGTAGTGACCCTGGATGGGCGGCGTCTTTGCCGCGAAGTCGACGAGCTCCCCCCGCGGGTTGCCGTAGAACGGCACCGCGGCGCCGAGCCCCGGCACCTGGAAGGCCGCGGCGAGCGCCATCGCGCCCCCGAGGCAGAAGCCCGTGATGCCCACCTTGCCGTTGGTGCGCGGGTCGGCCCGGAGCCACGCCGCCGCGCCCGCGAGGTGCGCCATCGCGTCGGCGGACCTGAGCTCCTGCGCGAGCTGCATGGCGACCGCACCCTCGGTCGTGCTCCTGCCGCCGTAGAGGTCGACGGCGAGCGCGACGAAGCCCTCGGCCGCGAGGCGCTCGGCTAGCCCCTCGATGTCGGCGTTCAGGCCCCACCACTCGTGGACCACGAGGACCGCGGGAGCCCGCTCGACCGTCGGGCACGCGAGCGAGCCGGCGCCCGGGCCGAGAGCCGTCGGGAAGGTGATCTTCTCCATGCGCGGCGCATGCTAGTACGGCCCGCCCGAGGCACGTACGGGGATCGGGGCGGCCAGGCACTTGACCGATCCGCGAGCGCGGGCGAGCCTAGCCGACCCATGCCGCTCGCGCGCCGCTCGCCGCCCCTCGCCCGCCTCGCGCCGCTCTGTGCCGGAGCACTCGCCCTGGGCTGCAGCACGGCCGGCTCGGGCGGACCACGGCCGAGCGACAGCGCGAGCAGCACGAGCGCCGCGGCGACCGCGCCCCCGACCGCCACCGGCGTCGCGGCGAGCCGCGCCTCGCACCCCATCGTGATCTACGGCGACACGCGCACCGGCGACGAGGTGCACCGGAAAGTCGTCGCGGCCATCCGCCGGGTCGAGCCCGCGATGGTGTTCCACACCGGTGACCTCGTGGTCGACGGCACGAAGCCCGAGCTGTGGATCACCTTCGACGCCATCACGGGCGAGCTGCGGCGCGAGGCGCCGTTCTACCCGGTGCTCGGCAACCACGAGCGCGGCTCGCCGCTCTACTTCGAGCACTTCGAGCTGCCGAACAACGAGCGCTGGTACGCGGTCGACACGCCGCTCGCGCGCTTCCTCGTGCTCGACAACTACTCGCCGCTCGCCGCCGGGAGCGAGCAGCGGAGCTGGCTCGACGCGGAGCTCGCGCGGCGTTCGCCGAAGCCCGTCGTCGTGCTCGAGCACCAGCCCTTCTTCAGCACCGGCCACCACGGCGGCAGCGAGACCTTGCAGCGCGAGCTCTTGCCGGTGCTCGAGGCGGGGGGCGTCGCGGCGGTCTTCGCGGGCCACGACCACGACTACGAGCGCTCCCTGCACCACGGCGTCGTGCACGTCGTGGCCGGCGGGGGCGGAGCGCCGCTCTACCAGCAGGACAAGCGCGACCCGCGGAGCGTGAAGTTCGTGGCCGCCCACCACTTCTGCGTGCTCACGGCGGCCGAGCGCGGCGTGCACGTCGAGGCACGTACCCCCGAGGGCGAGACGCTCGACAGCTTCGACTTCGGAGCCGGTCCCACCGCGCCGGCGAGCGCGAGCGCGCCGAGCGCCCCGTGACGAGGCTCGAGCCCGAGGCCGTGAACGGGGACGCCGGCTACCAGCGCGACATGGCGCCGAGGTCGAACACCTGGGCGCCGGCCTTCTTGAGCCGCGAGGCGGCCGAGCCGCTGCGCATGCCGCTCGCGCAGTAGACGACGATGGGCTTGCCCTTGCCGACGAGCTCACCGGTGCGCGCGCCGAGCGCATCGACGGGCACGTTGATGGCGCCGTCGAGATGGCCGCCGGCGAACTCGCCCGGCGAGCGGACGTCGACGAGCAGGGCGCCCTCGCTCACGAGCTTGCGCGCCGCCTCGCTCGACACCTTGCCGAGCCGGGTCGTGGCGAAGAACAGGACGATGATGACGCCGAGGGCGATCCAGAGAACGTAGTCGGGCATGGCAGGGGCCTCCGTGTGCGGGCCGGTGCGCGTGAGAGCCCGGCGCGCCGGGAAGGGTTCGCGGAGCGGCCTAAGGACCGACCCAGATCGGGTTCGTGAACCCGAAGGGGGCGGCGCCACGCCGGTAGAGGTGCGGGTTCGCGCGCTCGCCGCGCGCCTTGGCGACGATCCAGTCGCCGCGCACGAGCGGCAGCACGGCGCGGCCGACGAAGCGCGGGTGGGCGTCCCCCGGGGAGCCGGCCGCCACCTTCCAGCTGTGCACGGTCTGGCCCCGCACGACGAGCTCGACGAGCGTGAGGTCGAGCCACGCCGGGGCGTCGACGCGGACCTCCACCGCGACGTCGCCCGGGGGCACGGTCTCGCCGAGGCCCTTGCCGCCGGCGCGGAGCTCGATGAACGGCCCGCTCGACACGACGACGCGCCCGGCGCGCAGGCCCGTGAGAAAGCCGCGCAGATCGAAGCGCGCGAGCCCGTCGTCGGACACGGCCACCCAGTTCCGCGGGAAGCCGGCCTCGTGGTAGGCGATCTTGTGCGAGTCGCTGTTGCCGGTGGCCACCTTGCGCAGGCCGGCGTTCAAGAGGGCGTACCAGTCCTCCATCACGTACTCGACCTCGCCGATGGCGGCGTAGTGGTCGCCGTTCCACACCTCGATGGCGTCGAAGGACAGGTCGGCGAGGGGCGAGCGGCCGAGCCAGGTCGCGACGTCCTCGCGGTCCATGCGCAAGAGATCGAAGTAGCCGATGTCGCCCATGCGCGGGTGATTCACCTGCACGACGCTCGTGTCACCGGCGACCAGGCGCGCCCGGCGGAAGAGCTCGCTCGGCAAGACGCGCTCCCAGGGCAGCGGCGGCGTGCCGGGGGGCAGCGGGAACACGTTGAAGTGCCCGAACAGCGTCTCCTCGGTCGTCACCTCGTCGCCGACGATGGAGGCGAGGTGCTCGTGCATCCCGAGCCGGTCGATGACGGGCGCGTAGTCGGTCACGCCGTTGTGGTCGGTCGCGACGGCCACCTCGACCCCCACGGCGGCGAGCGAGCGCACGCGGTCGTCGAGCGGGGTCGGCGCGTCGAAGGAGGGCTGCGCGTGGACGTGCAGATCGGCCGACAGCCAGCCCGATGTGTCGACGACGCGCGGCAGGCTCGCCGCGACCTCGACCGCGCCGCCGTCGACCACGGTCACGTCCTCGACGTGATCGGCGTGCTCGAGGCCGTGGTGCACGCCCACGCGGTAGCGCCCGGGGGGCAGCGCGCGCTCGCCGGGGCCGAGCGTGTAGATCATGTTGCGCGAAGCGCCGTCCTCGGGATCGTCCCCCCAGTCGGGATCGTCCGTCCCCTCGAGGCCGTGCACCACGAGCTTGGCCGGGGCGACCGCGCCGTGTCCGTCGTCGAAGCGCCAGCGCAAGACGCCCCCCTTCGGCCGCGGGTCGGGATGCGTCGCGAGCGCGTCGGGCACGAGCCACGGCCCGGGCGCGAGGCCCGGTGCGGCGAGGCGCACCCGGAAGCACCCGTCGGGGAGCGGCAGATCGTGCCGCGCGACGGGATACTCCACGTACGGGACGAGCTCGTCCGTGCGCACGGTGTCGCCCGGCCCGACCACGGGCGCGAGCTCCGGCGCCACGCCCGGCGGGTCGCTCGCGACCGCGGTGAGGACGCGCTCGCGCTTGCAGCGCGCGACCTCGACCGCGCGCGCGCGACCGACGTCCGCGGGCAGCGCGAAGCGCCGCGTCGGCCGCGGCACGCACGGCAGGGCGAGCAGGGCGTCGCCGAGGGAACGGGTCGAGTACGAGAGCGACACCGTGCGCGTGGGGATCGGGCCCGAGGGCGTGACCGCCACGAACGACTCGCCGGTCCGCGCCGCGCGCCACAGGCCCGGCAGGCCGGGCCAGCCGTAGCGCGCGAGCAGGTGCCCCGCGTCGCTGCAGAAGCCGTAGGCCACGCCCCGGTTCTCGCGCCCGAGGAACGCGGTCGAGAACAGGCCGCCGCGCGTGGCCGAGCCCGCCCCCTCGACCCAGCTCGGCGTGTTGCCCCACGCGACGACCTCGCCGAGCGCGACCCCGAGCGCCGGCTCGCTCCGCACGAGCCGGAGCTCGCTCGTGACCTTCAGCACCTCGGTCGCGCCGCCCTCGGCCGCGCCGTCGGCCGCGGCGGGCGCGAAGTACATCCACGCCCGGAGCTCGAGCGGCTGCCCGAGCAGGCGCGCGCGCACGAAGAGCACGTTGCGCCCGTCGCCGGCCGGCTCGATGGTGGGCGGCTCGGCGTCGAGCCCGCCGAGCGCCGCGTAGGCGAAGGGCTCGAGGTACACGAGCCCGTCCTCGCCACCCCGCGCGCCGTAGTCGATGACGCGCCCGTGATCGGACGAAACGACGAGCGCGCTCTCGGCCGACTCGAGCAGCCAGTCGCCGGCGCGCGCCGTGACCGCGTGACCGCGTAGCGGCACCGCCCCGCGGTCGGCGATGCGGGTCGCGCGCGCCGGACGCGCGACCGCGAGCACCGAGAGCGGCGCCGGCGCCGGCGCGGCCTCCGGGGCCGGCGCGCCCGCCGAGGCGCGGCAGCCCGCCGCCCCCGCGAGCGCAGCCGCGAGACCGAGCGCTCCGCCGAGGCGGCGCGCGACCTGGTGGACCGGGCGAGGCGGCACGAGCTCAGTCGACCCGCACGGCGGCGAGCCGCTCCCAGAATCGCTCGTCGAGCTCGCTGCCGATCGACGCGACGTGGTCGCGCAGCGCCGCCACCTTGGTCGCGAGCACGGGGTCGCCCATGGCGAGCTCGGCCGCGCGCCGGGGCGCCACCATCATGAGCGCGAAGAGCTCGGCCTTGTCTTCCTCGAGCGCGCTCGTCGCGTAGCGACTCACGAAGCCGGGCGCGTCGTGCCACGGCCAGCCCGGCTCGGGCTCGCGCGCCCCGCGCCCGCTGCCGAGGTAGCGGAACCCGGGGGCGTTGAGCGCCTCCCAGGCGCGATCCGACAGGAGCTGCCCGTCGTCGGCCACGTCCGCGAAGTGGAAGATCTCGTGGTGCACGAGGCGCTGCAGGTACGCGGGTGCCCCCGACACGTCGACGAGCAAGCTCTCGCGCACGTTCGGCAAGGAGGGGATGGCGCGTCCGTCCTCGGCGAGCCCCTCGCAGAGCACGACGTTCCGGAGCCCGATGCGCGCCAACCAGCTCGCCGGGTAGAGCGCGAGCTCCTGCGCCACGAGCTCCGTCGCGGCGAGCACGTCCGCGCGCGGCGGCGGCCCGGCCGTGACCGTGCCGTGCCCCGCGCGGAGCGCCAGCCCCGTCGCCGGCACGACGATGCGCACACCCCGCGCGGCCCGCAGCCGGTCGCCCGACTCCGTCCGGACCTCGCGCCAGCCGAGCGCCTCGCGGGCGCGGTCCTCGTAGGCCTCCTCCTCGGGGGTGCGCGCGGCGGCGTAGCGGCCCCGCTGCATCTCGGCGAACAGGCCCGCCGCGCTCGTCACGAAGAGGGCGCCAGCCCCAAGGGCGACTCCGAAGCGGGGGCGCACGGGCGGAGCATAACACGGGCGAGCCCACCCGCCGCGACGCCGGCGATCGGGCGTCACTCCTTCGCCTTCGTGATGCGCAGCCTCCAGGTGAGCACCGTGTCGGCCTCGCTCCCGTCCTCCGCGGGCCGGAACTCGGCGGACCGGAGGCCGCGGGCCACGCAGTCGTCGAGCTCGGCGCTGCCGGTCGCGGAGTCCACGATCTCGCTGTCGCGCACCGCGCCTCGGTACGACACCACGAGTCGCAGCGTGAGGTCTCCGACGAGCTTGCCGCCGGGCACCGGCGCGAGCCCGTAGCAGCCGTGGAGCGCGCGCTCGGCGCGCGCGAAAGCGCCCTCGAGATCGCACGCTGCGAAGCGTGCGCACTCCTCGTAGAGCCATGTGTCGCTGAACTCGTAGCCGTAACCGTCGTCGCCCTGGCGCGGATGGAGATCGTAGCCGCCCGTGCCCGCGCTCGACACGCTCGGCACACGCCGCGGCGGCGCCTCCGGCGGTCGCGCCGAGCGCAGCACGACCACCTGCGCCAGGCCCGCGTCGAACGCCGTCCTCGGCCTCGAGCAGGCCCCCGCGACGCCGAGCGCGACGCCGAGCGCGACGCCGAGCGCGACGACCGCGCGGGACGCCTGCGCGCCGTGGGCCACAGCGGGGGCGCGCATCAGCCGCCCGGCGTGATGAGCACGCAGTGCCCGCCATTGCCGGACGGGACGCAGGCGCCCGGCCCGAACACCGGGCAGAACCCGCAGTCCCAGGGCCCGCAGCCGGGTGCGACCCACGCGTCGAAGGCCTCGAGCGCAGCCGCGATGGCCTGCGGGTTGGTCTCGTTCGCGAGGATCTGGCACTGACAGGTGTCGTACACGTAGGCCGTGCCGGTGCACTGCGGCTGCGGATCGCTCGGCCAGCAGGCGACCGCCGCCGCGACGGCGTCGTCGAGCGCCTGCTTCAAGCTGTCGCAATCGACGGTGGTCGTGGTCGGCGACGTGGTGTTGCTCGTGGTCGAGCTCGTCGTCGCCGAGCCGCCGCCTCCCCCGGCGCCCGAGTCGAGGACCGCCTTGCCGCCGCACGCCGAGCCGAGCCCGGCCAAGAGGCCGAGCGCACCGAAGGACCACGTGGACCCACGCATGGCGCCACTCTACTACGGCGCGCCCGCCGCCGCGCCGGCCTGCCTCAGGTCGCGGTCGGATCGACCACCTGGCCGACGAACAGGATCGTGCCGGTCGCGAGGTCGCGGATGAGGAACACGAAGGGTCGGTCGGCCGTGAGATCGCGATCGGGCACGCCCCCGCCGAGCACCGCGACCGCCGTGGCCGCCGCCGCCTCGGTGCCGCTCTCGTCGACGCCGACGAACGCCTTGTGCAGCACGTCGCCGACGAAGAGCTCGCCGGTCGGCTCCATGCCCGTGAAGTCGGCCGCGGCCGAGTCGAAGGCGTCGACCATGCCGAGCGCCTGCAGGGCCGGCTTCAGCGACTCGGTGCCCCACGTGAAGCGGAACTTCGGCACGCTGACGGTCGTCGGGTGCTCGACCGCCGCCGCGTCGGCCGCCGCGAGCCCGGCGGGATCGATCGCCGTCCGGATCTCGTCGAAGCGCCCGGCGGCCGGCACGACGATGGTCATGACGAGCGCGTCGCCGTCGTAGGGCAGGCTCGCGAGCTGCCAGCCGTCGCCCTCGGCGTACGGCGTGTCGAGCTCGCCGTGGAGCGTCGGCACGGTCACGTCGCCGGCCGGCGCGTGGAAGGCGTCGTCGGTCGTGAAGTCCGCGTCGAAGGCCCTCTTCCAGCTGCCGTAGAAGTAGAGCGTGTTCGTGAGCACCAGGCGCGTGAGGGGGCTCAAGAGGCCGGGCGGGATGAGGTCCGTGATCTTGTTCTCGGTCTGCGCGGCCACCCAGTCGTTGATCGTGACCGTGGCGCCAGCGGCATCGGTGAGAAAGTCGAGCAGCTTCACCCCGGCTCCGTAGTTGACGGCGAGCGTGTCGAGGTAGCTCGGGGTGAACGGGTAGCCCGTCTGGGCCCACGCCGCGTTCGTGAACGAGAGCCGCACGTTCTTCGGGCCCTCGTCGGTCGTGTGCGTCGCGACGTTGCGCGTGTCGAGCTCGAGCAGGAGCTTGTCGAAGGCCGCGTGGAGGCTCGCCTGCGGCAACGTGAACCCGAGGGCCTGCGCCATCTCGCTCTCGGTCGTGCCCTTCGCCCCCGCCCAGGTCATGGCGAGCGCGACCGACACGCTCGCCGGCGAGCAGAAGAAGTTCGCGTCGGCGCTCGCGAGCTCGCCGTAGAGGTCGAAGGCGAAGGCCACGTTGCCCGCGTGGAGCGCGGCGTAGTCGGCCGGCGCCACGGTGGGCGCGAGCTCGCGGGGCAGGTCCGAGCGAGCCTCGGCGATCGTGGTGCCGGTGTTCGGAGGCGGCTCCTCGGTCTCCTTGGAACAGGCGACTCCTGCGGCGAGCGCGACGAGCGCGAGCGCGGCCGGAGCGAGGGACGACAGGGTGCGAGCGGTGAGCATGGGCGCCTCCTTCGGAGCGTGGCGCGCCCCGAGCAGCATCGGCCGTGCCAGCGCGCCGGGCACGCGCAAGATGCCGGAACGACTCGGCCCTGGAGAGGTTGTGGGCCGGCTGCTGGGTCAGACTGTGCCATCCCTGCGCCCGACGGCGTCAGGCTTGCGCGACGTGCCCCGCGCAGAGCTCGGCCAGGGCCATGATGGCGATCTGCGGGTTCACCCCGAGGTTCGTCGGGAACACGCTCGAGTCGGCGACGTAGAGCGCAGAGGTCGCGTGGTGCCGGAAGTCGGGCCGCACGACGCTCCGGCGCGGGTCCGAGCCCATGCGCGCCGTGCCGAAGAGGTGGGTCATCGACATCGCGTAGTCGCTCGCGACGAGCGAGCCCTCGCGCTCGAGCCGCTCGAGCGCCGCCCGATCGCCGGCGCGCACCACCGGATCGAAGCCGGGCACGCCCGGGTACACCTCGTCGGCCCCGGCCGCGAGGAGCACCTCGGCGAGCCGGCGCACGCCGCGGCGCACCTTGTTCACGTCGCCCGGCGTGAGCGAGTAGGTCACGAAGGGGCGCGTCGGGCCCGGCCGCACCTTGCCGCGCCCCTCGGCGCGCACGGCGGCACCCCAGACGGCGTAACGCTCGAGCTCGCCGAGCCTGCGCGCGAAATCGGGGCCGACGCCGGGCACGCGGCTCGCGAGGAGCGCGAGATCGAACCCGAGCGCCTCGAGCTTCAGCCCCTCGCTGCGGTAGCCCGTCACCTCGTGGCCCTGCGTCGCGCCGCGCCACGCGCGCACGGGCTCGGCGAAGCGCCCGGTGACGGACACGCCGGGGTGCGCCGCGAGCCCGTCGCCGACGGGGCCGTGCCGGAGCCCGCTGCGCAGGAGGATGCACGGCGTCTGGATGGCGCTCGCCGCGAGCACGACGGCGCGCCGCGCCCGCACCTCGAAGCGCGCGCCCGCGGCCGTCCGCCCGACGACCCCGGTCGCGCGGCCGCGCTCGACGGTCACGCGCGAGACGCACAGGCCCGCGAAGATGCGCGCGCCCGAGGCGACCGCGTCGGGCAAGAAGCTCCGGTCCATCGAGAGCTTCGCGCCGTGGGGGCAGCCCGACAGGCACGCCCCCTCGCCCACGCACCCCGAGACGTTGCGGCGGATCGGTCGGTGGGCGACCCCGAGCGCCTCGGCGCCGCGCCCGAGCAGGAGGTTCTTCGCGCCGGCGACCGACGGCTCGGTCGGGTGCACCTCGAGGCGGGCCTCGAGCCGCTCCTCGGCGGCCGCGATGGCCTCGTGGCGGAGGGCCTCGCCAAGGGCCGGATCGGCGCGCACCCACTCGGCGTGCACCTCGGCGGGAAAGCGCCAGCTGATGGCGCCGTTCACGACCGAGGTCCCGCCGACGACGCGCCCTTGCAGGTACGGCATCGACACGTTGCCGAACGCGATGGTCGTGCCCATGTCGCGGTAGAGCGCCGCCATCGCGCGGACGGCGCTCCGCGGGTACTCCTCCGGCAGGACCTCGGGCCCCTCCTCGAGGACGAGCACGCCGACGCCCCGGCCCGCGAGGTGCCGCGCCACGGTCGCCCCCGCCGGCCCACTGCCCACGACGACCACGTCGGCCTCGGCGCGGAGCTTCTGCGCCACCCGCCGGCCATCGAGCTCGCAAAGGCGCGCGCTCACGCGGCACCTGCCGGCGGCGGCACCGCCTCGAAGGGGGCCCGCACCCGCGGGTCGTCGAAGTAGGCGAAGCACGCGAGCATCTTCAGGGTCACGACGGCCTGGCGCACGAAGTAGCGCCGCGAGTGCGCCGCCCCGGCGAGGAAGCGGGCGCGCTCCTCGGGCGCGAGCTTGTAGAAGGGCTTACGGAAGCCCGACACGACCGGCAGAAAGACGAGCGTGTGCAGCATGGGGCGCAGCCCGGCGCGCACGAGCGGGGCGGGCGCCGTGTCGAAGTGCCGCCAGAAGACCGAGCGGTCGGTGGCCTCGAAGGGTGGCAGGCGCTGCCCCTCGCCCTCGGCGCCCCCCGTCCCGAGGATGGCGGCGAAGAGCTCCTCGGCCCAGCGGCGCTCGGTCTCGGACAGGCGCAGCGGCCGGGGCGCGCGCGGCGCCTCGTCGTAGGGGACGAAATCGATGCGCGCCTCGCGCTCGAGCGTGAAGTAGGTCGGCGTCTCGACCGAGCGACCCGCGACGACGGCGTAGCTCACGCCGAGCAGCTCGTCCGCGCTCCCGGGCACGAGCGCGACGAGCGGGTCCTTCAGGAGCTGCACGTAGCCGGGCGGGTTGTCGGCGCGCCCGTAATCGATGACGAGGCCGCGGTCGAAGCCGCGCGGCATCGGCACGCCCTCGGGCGGGACGACCTCGTAGTGCCATTCGGTGACGGGCCGGCCGCGCCGCAGCTTCGGTCGGCTCGGTGCGTCGATGCCGTCCTGCTCGAGGCGCACGTTCCAGCCGAGCAGCCGGCCGCTCGCCGGATCGCGGTAGAAGGTCTTCTGGAAGGTCTTCCAGGAGAGCTTCGCGACGAAGTCCGGCAGCCCGAGGGAGGTACCGCGATACACCCAGCCCTCGAGCTCGCGCGCATCGACCGGGTGGCCGTGGACGATGTGGTCGCGCAGCACGCGCCGCGAGGCCGTGCGGAGCTCGCGGGCCGTCGTCATGGCGACGCCGAGGTGCCCGGCGGCGCCGCAGACGCCGCAGACGCCGCAGACGC
>JADLAB010000422.1 GCA_020848455.1 Polyangiaceae bacterium | reverse complement strand
GTGCTCCGGCCCGCCGCCGAAGCCGACGATGCCACCGCCGAAACCCATCGGGCCGCCGCCGAAGCCGACCGGGCCGCCGCCGGTGCCAGGAGCGCCACCCGCGCCGCCTGCACCGCCGACCGCGGGCTCGCCTCCCGCGCCACCGGCGCCAGGAGCACCGCCCGCACCGCCACCGCCCGCACCGCCACCGCCGCACGGCACGACGATCTCGCGCGCGTGCACGACCGACAAGAGGCTCCCGTTCGCGTCGTAGGTGTAGCTCGTCACCTCGCCCGCCTCGGGCCCGTACCTGTGCGCGCGCGCGCCGAGCGCATCGTGGTCGTACGTCGCGCCGCCGTACGTGAGCATCGCATCGGCCGCGTCGTACGTGCCCAGGGTCTCGACGCCCGAGCCGAGGTCGCCCGGCACGGCGTACTCGGTCGCGGAGACGCGATTGCCGTTCGGGTCGTAGGCGTACTCGGCCGCGAGGCCACCGTCGCGGGTGACGCGGACGAGGCGCCCCGCGAGGTCGTACTCGTAGGCCTCGGTCGTGGGCGTGCCGCCCTCCACGCTCTCGGTCTTCTCGACGATGCGGCCGAGGGCGTCGCGCACGTACGAGAGATCGAGGAGCGCGTCGGCGCCCGCCATCGCGCTGTAGGCGACGACCTCCCCGTGCCCGTTGTAGCTGTAGGCGTCCGTCACGACGCCGAGCGCCGTCGCGGTCGGTAGGCCGTGCGCCGGGTCGCGCGTGATGGCGAGGTCGCCGGCCTGTGCGAGCAGGCCATCGGCGTCGTAGCCCAGCGTCACCGTGTCGCCAGCGACCGACTGCTCTGCGACCCGGAAGTCGTCGTCGTGCTGGAAGTGCACCGTGCCCGACACGTCACCCGAGTAGACACGGTCCGTGAGGAGCGCCCCGTCGTAGCCAAACGCGAGGGTCACGTTGCCGGGGCCCGAGAGCTCGGTGAGCTTGCCCGTCACGGCGTCGTACGTGCGCGTCACCGTGCCCGATGCGTCGGTCGTCGTGGTGAGCCTCCCGGCGGCGTCGTAGAGGTAGCTCGTCGTCGGCGTCGAGCCGACCGAGAAGAGCGTGAGCTTGCGGTCGAGGTCGTAGGTGTAGGCCGACGCATCGGCGCCTGTGGGCGGTGGCGTGTAGAGCTCGAGCAGATCGACCGGCGTGTAGCCGAAGACGTGCGCGGGCTGAGCCGGTGGCGCGAGCGAGAGCAGGTTGCCGCCCGCGTCGTAGCTCATGGCCGTCGTGGCGCCGTCGGGGCGCGTCTCCGCGGTCACGCGGCCGACGGCGTCGCGCGTGAAGCCCGTCGTCCGGAGGATGGAGTCGGTGACCGATGCCAGGCGCCCGTAACCGTCGTAGGTGCGGAGCGACGTGCGGGTGCCGCGCGTCGTCTCGGTGAGCCGGCCCTCGAGGTCGTACGCGAAGGCGGTCGGCAAGAGTCCGCCGCCGAGAGCGCGCTCGGTGACGCGCCCGCGCGCGTCGAAGGTCGAGACGACCGCTCGGCCGAGCGGGCTCGTGCGCGTGAGCGTGCTGGCCACAGCGTCGTACGTCATCGTGTACGTCCGGCCGTTGATCGTGACGGTCTCTGTCTCGGAGAGCAAGCCCGAGAACGGGTCCGCGGGGTCCGAGAGCACGACCGAGCGCGCGTGCGACTCGGTGCGCACGAGCCCGCCCGGCGTCGTCGTCGTGCGCAGCGTCGGCACCGGCGACAAGAGGCCGAAGCGCGGATCGGGGCCGGTCGCGCTCGTGACCACCGTGCCGTCGGGCAGGAGCTCGCTCGAGCGTCCGGCCCGGTCGTCGCCCCTCTGCGTCGTGAGCCCGGCCGCGGAGACCGTGAGGCGCGTGCGCGCACCGGCCGCGTCGCGCGTCGTCCCGTAGGTCCGCTGTCGACCGAGGGCGGTCGTGACCGACACGCGCTTGCCGCCGCCGCCGAGGTCCGTGCGCGCGAGCGACTTGAAGCCGCCCGCCGGGTCGGTGTCCTTCGTCAGCATGCCGAGCGCGTCGTACTCGAAGCGGTGCAGGCCGCCGCGCAGATCCGTGAGCTCGGCGAGGAGGCCGCCCGGCTGCCCGGGGGCGTAGCCGAGCCGTACGAGCGCGCGCGAGGGGTCGCGGACCTCGGAGAGGTAGCCGTCCGAGTTGGTCGTGAGCAGCGTGATCTCGCCGTGCGGGCTCGTGATGCCCGTGGGCCGACCCGCCGCGTCGTGGGCGATGCTGGTGACAAGGCCGTCCTTGTCGGTCACCTGGTCGAGCCGGCCGCCCGCGTCGTAGTGGAACGCGTAGCGTACGAAGCCCTGGCGCGCGTCGCGCGTCTCCTTGTGGCGGCCGCGGAGATCGAACACGTAGTACTCGCTCCCATCTTCCGCGGGGATCACGATGTCGCCGAGGAGCGCGCTCGGGTAGGGCGATTTCACGGCGACGAGGCGCGCCCGGAGCGCGTCCACGCTCCGGGTGCCGACGAGGAGCGCGCCGTCGGGACGGACCGCGAGCGCTGCGGGGCTCATCTGGCCCGCGAGCGCCGGGCCCGTCTCGCCGCAGTAGCTTGCGGGCAGGCAGTTCGGATCCCGCGCCCCGGCCACGGTCGTGATGATGCCGCTCGGGCTCACCCGGCGCACGCCGCCGGTGTAGTCGCTCGTCGGCGTGACGTCGTCCGAGGCGATGAAGAGGGCGCCGTCGCGGTCGAGCGCGATGGCACGAGGCGTCGCGATGGAGGCGGAGGCGGCCGGTCCGCCGTCGCCGCTCGCGCCATAGGCCCCGGTCCCGGCGAGGGTGGTGAGCATGCCGTTCGGGGCGATGCGCCGGACGTAGTCGCCGTCCGCGACGTAGACGCTCCCTTCAGGGCCGACGACGACGTCGCGCAGCGTGCCAAGCGCCACGGAGGCTGCCGGGCCGGGCGGAGAGAGCGCTCCGCCGCCGGCCACGGTGGCTATCGCTCCGTCTGGGCCGACGCGACGCAGGCGCTGACCCAAGGACGAGCTGTCCGCCACGTAGAGGCTCCCGTCCGCGGCGACCGCGACGGCCACCGGTCGGAGCGAAGCTGCCGTCGCCGGGCCGCCGTCGCCGAGCGGCGGGTAGCCCGGGGCGTAGGGCGTGTACGGATTGTCGGGCGCGTAACCGTTCCCCGCCACCGTGCGGAGGATCCCGTCGCGGCCGACCTTGCGAACGCGGTTGCCGTAGTACTCCGCGATGTAGATCCCCCCGTCCGGGCCGAGCGCCAGGTCGATCGCCGTCTCGAGCCGCGCGTCGAGGGCCGGGATGCCGTCGCCCGCAGCTCCCTGCGGACTGCCGGCCACACGTTCGAGTCGGCCGTCCGGCCGAAGACGCAGCACCGTCGACAAGTCCGAGAAGTAGACGCTGCCGTCGGCGCCGACCGCCAGGCCCCTGACGTCGTCGAGGAGCGCGGCGACGCCGGGTCCTCCGAGCGCCTGCGCAAGGGGCTGGGTGCCGCCGCCCGCCAGCGTCGAGAGCTGCGCCGGGACCGTCGTCCCGTTGCGGCGCTGTCCGTTGCCGAAGAAGAGCGTGCCACCGACCGGGTCGTAGCCGTGGTGCTCGCTCAGCGTGAAGCCCCCGAGCCCGACGCCGAGCGCATCGGTTGTACCGAGCGTCATCGCCCACACCTTCGAGACCGGGAACATCCCGCGCGCCCGCGTCGCGTAGCCCGCGGCGGACCACACGGCGAAGGAGCGCTCGAGCTCGGCGGGCGTTTCCGCATATCGCGCGGTGTAGAGATAGTCGATGCGCACGCTCGCCATTTGGGCGCCGCGCGCCGTGCGCCCGTACGTGTCCAGGCCGTCCCAGGTGAACTCGGTCGCCGCACGCGGCGCGCACGGATCCGGCGCGCCGCCGCACACGAAGCTCTGCTGCACTCTGCGCCCGGCCACGAAGACGCCGAGATCGATTTGCCGGAGCCCCGGCGGCGTCACGTCGAGGACCAGCGGGATGTCGATGACACGGTTGCTCACGCGGCCCGGAGCGCGGCGAGTCGAGTAGTGGAGACGGTACGGCGTACCCGTGACAGCGAACACCTCGCCGAGCGCCTGGCCCGCGCACTCGATGATCGAGCCGCACTCGGGCTCGTCGTCGTCGTCGTTGTCGTCGCGTGGGCGTGGCTCGTCGTCGTCGCCGTCGCCGCAGGTCGGATCGAGCGGTCCACACGGCGAGT
>JADLAB010000421.1 GCA_020848455.1 Polyangiaceae bacterium | reverse complement strand
CGGAGCGTGGGAAGCCTCCTCTTTCAAGGGCGTCGCCACCGAGAAGCCGTCGCCGAGCTGCGGCGGCGCGCCGTGCGCCAGGGCCTCGACCTGGATCGGCAGGTAGCTCGCCGCACCGCTCGAATGCGTCGAGTCCGCCACCAGGATCCAGGCATGCGGCGTGTCCGTCGCGATCGTGACGGGCTCGGCCGACGGGGCATGCGTCACCGGAGCGGTCGAGCTCGCGGCCGCCGAGGCGCTCGCCGCCGACGTGCCCGAGCCCGCCGGCCGAGCGTCGTCGCCGCAGCGGCACTGCACCCCGAGCGCGCACGCCCCGAGCGCTACGACGAGCGCTGCGCGGCGGAGACGTTCGCCCGCCGTCGGTTCCCGCCCGTCGCGATGGCTCCGCATGACGTCCTCCGGCCGCGCCATCAAAACTCAGCGTACATCGTCGCGCCGAGCTTCGCGGCGGCGACGACGATGCGGCCGTCCCCGCACCCGAGGTCGTAGACGACGTCGCCGCGCGTCACCTTCGCGACCTCGAGCATCTTGTCTACGACCTTCCGGGGCGTCGGGACATAGACGATGTCGACGTGCTCTTCCGCGTCCCACTGGGCCTTTGCCTCGAGCTCCAGCGGATCGTTCGAGTCGGCGGACGCGATCGGGTCGATCGGTGCGGGAGCGACCGCGACGTGGCTCGCGACGGCGGACGCCGTCGGTGCGGGCACCGTGGAGGCAGGGGGGGCGGTCGTCGACGAAGGGGGCCGCGCGCAGGACGCGAGGAAACAGAGCGCGGCGCAGGCGAGTCGTCTCTTCAGCATGGCGGGTCGTTCGGCCGTCGAGTCTATCCCAAGCGACGGCCGACCGATCCCCTCCGGCGACCGGGGCGCGCCGAGCGAGCGACAAGTACGATCCGAGCGGCAAACCCGACCCTGCCCGACGGGCTCGGCGAGCCCAAGCTCGTGCCGCTACCCCCAGCGGCTCACGGAGCTCATCGGGTGGCACCGGGCCATCGGCCCAGCTATGCTCCGGCGCGTGTCGAAGACCGCCATCGCGCTCAGTGTCGTCGCCCTCTCCGAGTTTTCGTGCGCTGCGGGTCCACCCGACAGCCTGACGGTTCCGAAGCCGCTGCCGACCACCTCCATGTCTCCGTCCGCTGTCCCGGTGCCGTCCGCGCCGGCTCCCGTCGCGGAGCCGGTCGTAGCGTCGGTCACGATCAAGGTCGACGAGGCGAAGCACCTTGTAGCGTTTCGCGCGTGCTGGCCCGTGACGGAGGTCAGGTATGAGCGCCTGCTCGTGTGGCGTGGCGACGAACGGCTTGGCGAGAAGGCCCCCTTTCGCCCCGAGGCACTTGCGTACGACGCCCACGGGCTTGAACAATGCTTTTCCACCGATGATTTTGGCTCGTTCGTGGAGGAGTTCAAGCGGCGTGAGCGCATCGCCCTGCCCGCCATGGCGCGTTTCGGAGTGCTCGGGATCCCGGCGCCAGGTGCGCCCGCCACGGTACTCGCCGAGTTCGACGCGACCGACGCCGTTCGAGCCGCCGACGAGCAAGCCGCGCGACAGAAGCGCGACCACGAGGCGAAGCACCAGGTCAAAGCGCAGCCGCCCCGTCGCATCGACGCGGAGTCGCTGTCCAAGCTGACCTCGTACCTCGATGCGTTACGAAAATGGGCGCAGGCGTCGATCGCGGTTACGGTACGCGACGCCAAGAACTACTGCGAGAGCGGCGGCGACGTGCCTGTGCCCTGTGGGACTCCCGGCGCCGGTGCGCGCCACTCGACGCATGGAAACGTCGAGCTTGCAGTCGCGAACCGCAGCAATGTTCCCCTTGTTTGCGGGTATGAGAGCGGTGGGTACTCGCGGATCATCGGCCCGTTTACCCTCTCTCCGCGCACCGAGAGTCGAGCCTTCCTAGAGGAAATCGCGCCCCCGAGCGGCCCGGAGCTCCAGGCGCTCTCGTGCACCTTCGATTCGGCCGTCTTGAAGGCGATTCTGGGCCACATCGTGCTGCCAGACGGCGAGGACGCCCCCGAAGGCGTCGTTACGTTCGACGTGCACTGCGCGAAGCGCGGCACCGTCTGTATCGGATGCGCAATCGGCTCCTATGACGAATCGCTGCGCGCCTCGTGGTAGCCCCCACGTCATGATGGCTGTCCGCCGCCTCTTCCGCGCGGACCGCTCCCGCCTCCTCCCGCCTCGTGCGACAACCCTCATGTCGAACGCGCCATCCGCGGCGACCCGGGGCTCGGAGCTTCCATCTCCGGGCCCTTCTCTTTGGTGGCGGTCGCCATGATCGTCGGCCCCGAGCAGCCGAACGGGCCAACTACCCGGTTTGCTCGGGCTGCTCCAATTTGCGCGGATTTGGGCGCTCGCCGACAGCGGGCTCGCGGGGCTGGGCGGTCCGCCCCGCGGCGCCCCGCTCGCTTCGGGGCCACACGCGTACGCGCCCGCGCGCCTCGTGCGCGCGTCGAGCGTCGCGCGAGGACGGGGAGCGCCGGGGCGCCGCCGAGTGCATCGCTGCGTGTCTGCGACCTCGCGCGCCGCGCCGCGCCGCGCCGGATGCGCCCGCGCGCCGCGCTCGCCGTAAGCCCGCCGGTCTCTCGAGCGCTCGAACGACCGCGCGGGCCACTCGCTCCGTGACCGCCTAGAACGGCAACATGCACCTCGGTCCCATCGGAAGGCCCAGCGTCTCGTTCCTTGCCATCCTGGCGATGGGCTGCGGTGGCCCGGATGCGCCACCCCACTTCCCGGTCGCGCTGCCGGTCGTCGAGATGCGCTACGTGGCGGGGCAGGGCGCCGCCGCCGTGGCGGCGGTCTCGGTGCACGCCGACGGTCGACTCGAGCGACAGGGCGCCGCGACGGCGCGGATCGACGCGGGGCGGCTCGTCTGTCCGGACGGCGCGGAGCTCGTGCGCGTGGAGGCCGACCGCCTCGTCTTCGACGGCAAGGTCGCGGGCCGGTTCTCGAGCGCCGGTGCGTTCGAGATCGACGAGCACTTCGGCTCCTGGACCGTCACGGTGCGCGACGACGGCCTCGTCGCCATGACCACGCGGAGCGAGGGGACCACGGCGTCGTCCGACCTGCGCTGGGAGGGCTTTCAGCCCGGGGCGCGCCGACTCGCCGTCCTCGTGACGGCGCTCCTCACGCCGGCGTTCGGGGGGCTCTGGTGCGGGGTCCGCAGGCCGACCCGCGCGCAATGAGGGTCAGGGAACGGGGCGATCGCGCGCCCGCAGTCGGGGGACGCAGGTCCGAGCGGGCGCGCGGGATGTCTCCGTCGTTGCCTCCTCTTCACTCGCCGCCAGCCACCGCGTCGAGCCGCACGGCGACGCGCTCGGGCGCGGCGTGCGCCGCGAGGAACGCGACCACGGCCGCGGGGATCGGGTTGTCGACGGCGTCCGGCGCGAGCGTCACCTCGGCGTGGGCCATCGGGGCGTAGACGACGCGAAAGGCGTCGTCCGTCTGGCGGCGCGCGCCCGCGTGGGGACGCCCCGGCCCGATGGCGGGGGCGAGGCGCGCCCGGAGCTCGTCGTACATCTCGGCCGTGCCGGTCGAGGCAATGCAGAGAAAGGGCGCGTCGTTCTGCGGCCCCTCGGTCGCCGCGATGCCGTGGCGGAGCTGCCACCCGTCGCGGGGCACGGCATTGCCGCGGGCAGCGTAGATATCGAGGATGAGCCGGTTCGGGAAGTACCACTCGACACCATTGACGCCGCCGCGCGTGGAGGCGGTGGCGAGGGTCGCAATGGAGCTCCGCTCGCGCGGGCTCGAGGCGGGGCCGTCGATCCACGTGAAAGTGGCACCGGGCTCGGAGGGGCGCGCGACGTCGACCGGGCCGAAGGGGCTCTCGGCCACGTGGTGCTCGATGCGGCCGCCCGTCGCCGTCCCGAGATCGAGCGCAATGGCAAAATTCGGCTGGAAACCCTTGTCGTAGAAGAAGCCGAGGGCCGCGGCGTTCGTCATGCGCGGCAGGCGCTCGGGCGGCAGAGCGAGCTCGCGGCCGAGCGCGCGGTCGCGCTCGGCGTCGGCGACGACGGCGTCGGGCGCGAAGCGGGCCCGCAGGGCGAGCAGCTCCGCCCACGGCCCGAAGAGCTCGGTCCAGCGGATGAGCGGTGCCCCGGCGCGCGTCGCCTCGAGGCCAGCGAGGGGCAGGCCCGGCCCGAAGAAGCCGCCCGCGTGCTCGGCCTCGGTCACGGGGTCGCCGTCGAGGATGCCGTCGAGCATGGCGACGCCCGCGAGCTCCTCGGCGCCGCGCGTGCCGTCGGCGAAGCGGAATGCCCCGTAGGCCTCGGCCATCCAGGCGCCGAGCGAGTGGCCCGCGACGAAGACGTGCGCGCGCAGTGCGTCGGCCGACGGCAGGGCCTCGCGCACGAGGCGCCGCACGTCCTCGAGGTGGACGGCGAGGCCCCACTCGCTCGCGTAGCTCGCCGCGGCGGGCTCGACGTGACCGGTAAAGGGCTGGCCGCCCACGCGGTCGGCCCCGAGGTAGTAGCCCCGTGCGATCTCCGGGTCTCGGGCGGCCTCGGCCGCGACGAGGCCGCGCCGATCCTCGAGCCCGTTGGCGCGCCGGTCGACGGCCCACACCTCGACGGGCACGCCGCTCGCGAGACCGCGTTCCACGACGGCCGTCGCGAGAGGCTCGAGGCTCCCGGCACCGCCGAAGAAGCCGGGCCAGACGACGAGCACGGCACGCACGGGCACGGGGGAGGGCGCGTTCTGACGAAAGCGCAGGACGACGCTCCGGTCGAGGTGTGCCGGCGTCGCGGCGTGGCTCACCGGATTCTGCGGCGCCGCCGCGCCCGCGACGACGAGCCGGTCGCGCACGACGTGAGCCGAGAGCTCCACCGTGACGGGAGCCTCGGCGGCGGGCCAGTCGCGTCCCGCGGAGGCCCCCGACGATGCGCTCGCGGTCGGTGTGGCGCTCGCGGAGGAAGCGCTCGCCGCGGGCAGGGCGCTCTCGGCCGGCGCCGCCGTCGCGCTCGAGGCGGCCTCGCCGCGGCAGCCGGTGAGCGTGCCGAGCGCCGCGAGACACGCGCCGGCGCAACCGGCGCGCAGGCTCACGAGCGCGCGCCCCCGCCCGATTCCTCCCCCCGCGCCCCGACGAGCGCCCCCTCGGCCTTGGCGCGCGCGGCGACGGAGCCCTCGGGCGCGCTCTCGGCGCTCGGGCACAGCTCGGCGAGGGGGCAGCTCGCGCAGCGCGGCCCCTTGGCGAGGCACTGGTAGCGGCCGTGGAGCACGAAGCGATGGCCCATCGCGACCCACTCGCGCTCGGGGAAGAGCCGGCAGAGGTCGGCCTCGATGGGCTCGGGCGCCTCCTCGGCCGTGAGGCCGAGCCGGCGCGCCACGCGGCCGACGTGCGTGTCGACGACGAAGCCGGTCGGCAGGCCGTACGCCGTCCCGAGCACGAGGTTCGCGGTCTTGCGCGCCACGCCTCGGAGCTCGCACAGGGCGGCGAGCGTGCGCGGGACCTCCGAGCGCGCCGCCTCCTCGGGGTGGCGCGCCACGAGCTCGCGGCTCGCCTCCACGAGGGCCTTCGCCTTGTTGCGAAAGAAGCCCGTCGCGTGGACCAGGCGCTCGACGTCGGCGAGCGGCGCGGCCGCGAGGGCCGCGGGCGTCGGGTAGGCGCCGAAGAGCTCGGGCGCCACGCGGTTGACCGTGCGGTCCGTGCTCTGCGCCGAGAGGATCGTCGCGACGAGGAGCTGCCAGCCGTTGTCGAAGTCGAGCTCGCACCGCGGCTCGGGCAGGGCGCGCGCGAGCGCGGCCCCGATCTTCCGCGCGCGTAGGCGGGGCGCGGCCGCGGGGGCCGGCGCGGTCGCAGGCTCGGCGGTCGTGCGCTTCGGGGTCGTGCGCTTCGGGGTCGTGCGCCTCGCGCGCGCCACGCTCAGCCGCCCCCGAGGTGCTTCTGGAAGAACTGGATGGAGTGGCCGTAGACCAGCACCTGGTTCGAGCGCTTGCGCGCGCCGTGCCCCTCGTCCGGGAAGATCATGAGGTCGACGGGCACGCCCTTCTGCTTCACCGCGCGGTAGATCTGGATCGACTCGCCCGCCGGCACGCGCGGATCGGTCGCGCCCTGCAGGATGAAGAGCGGCGCCGCCACGCGCTCGACGTAGCTCGTGGGCGAGAGCTTCGTCAGCACGTCGGCGTCCTTGTCGGGGTCGCCGTACTCGGAGACGCGCAGGGCACGCCGGTACGGCGCCGTGTTCTTGAGGAAGGTGAGCAGGTTCGAGATGCCGACGAAGGACACGCCGGCGTCGTAGGCGCCCGCGAACATCGTCATGGCCATGAGGGCCGAGTAACCGCCGTAGCTCCCGCCGAACACGCCCACCTTGGGCGCCTTGCCGCCGACGGCCCACGCCGAGCGCACGAACTTCGACGCGTCCTCGATGTCGGTGATGACGAGCAGGCGCTTCGCGCCGTCGTCGGCGTGGAGGTAGCTCTTGCCGTAGCCGTCGCTGCCGCGCACGTTCGGCTCGGCGAACACGAAGCCCGCGTCGACGAACATCTGCGCCGCGACGTTGAGGCCGGGGCGCGCCTGCGCCTCGGGGCCACCGTGGAAGGCCATGATGACGGGGCAGGGCTCCTGGCAGTGCGCCGGCCGCCGCACGAACATCGGGATCGGCGTGCCGTCGCGCGCCGGGTAGCTCTCGAGCTTCGGCACCGCGAAGCCGCGCGTGTCGACCTCGGGCGAGCTCGGCAGGAGCCACTCGACGAGCTTCTTGTCGCGAAAGTCGTAGGAGAAGCTCCGCACCGGGGCCGTGGCCGTCTCGACCGCGAAGGTGCCGTAGCGGCCGTCGCGCGACAGGGTGATGACCCGCTGGTGGTCGCCGGGCGGCAGCGCCGGCAGCGGCACCTCCTTGTACGTCTTCGGATCGAGGGCGCGCAGGCGCGCGTAGCCGCCGTCGTTCACGATGTAGAACAGGCGCGTGCGCGCCTCGTCCATCGCGAAGCCCTCCTCGAGCTCCTTGTCGTCGGGCGTCACCGGCTCGAGCTTCTTGTCGGCCAGGCTGAAGCGATAGAGGCGGCGGTGGTCGCCGAGCTTCGGGGTCGAGACCACGAGCTCGCCCGGCGTCGCCGCGTAGCGCACCACGTACTCCTCGCGCTCGCCCTGTCCGATGAGCGGCGTCAGGGCGTGGCTCGCCGGATCGAGCTCGTAGAACTCGCTCATCATGTTGCCGAGCGCCTTCTCGAGCAGGAGCTTGCCGTCCTTCTGGTGGTCGGCGACGAACCAGAGGCCCGGCTCGCCGAACACGAGCTCGCGCCGGCCCGCCGCGAGGTCGTAGCGGTAGATGGCGAAGCTGTCCTTCGCGACGTCGTTCGCGCGGAAGTACACGTAGCGCGAGTCGTCCGTCACGAACTCGAAGAAGGTCTGCACGCCCTCGACGTGCTGGATCGGGCTGAGCGCGCCGCCCGCCGGATCCTGGAGGTAGAGGCCCGGGTTCTCCTCGCCGGCGCGATCGCGCACGACGAGGAGCTTCTTGCCGTCGGGCGTGATGCCCGCGAGGCTCGTCGCGTCCTCGCCGCCCGTGAGCTGCACGGGAAAGCGCTGCGGCCCGTCGAGCCGCCAGATCTGGCGCACGCCGGTCACGGCCCAGGTGAAAAAGAGCGTTTTCCCGTCCGGGGCGAGCAGGCCCGAGCCGGGCGCGCGCACGTCGAGCATGGCCTGCACGCGCCGCGACAGCGCGGGCGGCAGGGGTCGAGGCGCGAACTCCGCGAGCACCTCGGGCGCCACGCTCGCGACGCCGAGGCCCGTGTAGCCCGCCTCGGGCGCACCGCCGTCGGGAGTCGTCGCGATTGGGGCGCCGGCGTCGGGGCCGCCCGTCGCCAGGGGGACCTCCGGAGCCGGGCAGCTTGGCGCGCAGGCCGAGGGTGCGAGCGCCGCCGCGAGCGCGCTCACCGTGACGACCGCCGAGAGGAGCCATGCACGAGGGATCATGTCGGCTCCTTGTAGCACGGCCGCCATTCGCGCTATCGGTGAGGCGCATGGCCACCCCGGGCGCCGCCATCGGGATCCGCGCACGCGGCGTGCGGCGCGTGTTCCCGGGCGCCGTGACCGCGCTCGACGGGGTCGATCTCGACGTCGCGCCGGGCGAGCTCGTGGCCGTGCTCGGTCCGTCGGGTTGCGGGAAATCGACGCTGCTCCGCCTGCTCGCCGGGCTCGATCGGCCCGACGGCGGCACGCTCGAGCTCGAGGGCGCCGCCGAGCCCGGCGCGCTCGCCTGCGTGTTCCAGGACGCGCACCTCTTGCCGTGGCGCAGCGTCGTCGCGAACGTCGCCCTGCCGCTCGAGCTCGCCCGGGTCGCGCGCCCCGAGCGCCTGCGCCGCGCCCGCGCCGCCGTCGAGGAGGTGGGCCTCGCGGACGCGGCGCTCCGCTACCCGGCCGAGCTCTCGGGCGGCATGCGCATGCGCGTCTCGCTCGCGCGCGCCGTCGTGACGCGGCCGCGGCTGCTCCTGCTCGACGAGCCCTTCGCGGCGCTCGACGAGATCACGCGCCAGCGCCTCGACGATCAGCTGCGCGCCCTGCACGCGGACCGCGCGATGACGGTCGTGTTCGTGACGCACTCGATTGCGGAGGCGGCCTATCTCGCGGACCGGGCCCTCGTGCTCTCGAGCCGGCCGGCGCGCGTCGTCGTCGAGCACACGCTCGACTTGCCGCGCGAGCGCACGAGCCGGCTTCGCGCCGAGGCGCGCTTCGCCCGCGAGCTCGGCGTCCTCATGCAAGGCCTCGAGCGGAGCGGCGCATGACGAAGAAGATCCTGCCGCCGCTCGTGGCGCTCGTCGTCCTCCTCGCGCTGTGGGAGGTCCTCGTGCGGGCGCTCGCCGTGCCCGCCTTCCTCCTGCCCCCGCCCTCGGCCATCGCGGCGGCCTTCGGCAGCGACGCCGGCCTCGGGCGCGCGCTCCTGACGACCGCAGGGGCGGCGCTCGTCGGCTTCGGGCTCGCGGCGACGCTCGGCGTCCTCGCGGCGATCGCGCTCGCGAGCTCGCGCTGGGTCGAGCGCGCGCTTTACCCCTACACGGTGTTCCTGCAGACGGTGCCGATCGTCGCCATCGCGCCCTTGCTCGTCATCTGGTTCGGGCCGGGCCTGCGTGCGGTCGCGGTCGCGGCGCTCATCGTCGCGGTCTTCCCGGTCATCGCGAACACGCTCGCGGGCCTCCGCTCGGTCGATCCGGCGCTCCGCGATCTCTTCCGTCTCTATGGCGCCTCGCGCTTCCGCACCCTCTACAAGCTCGAGCTCCCGGCCGCGCTCCCGCAGCTCGTGACGGGCCTGCGCGTCGCCTCGGGCCTCGCCGTCATCGGCACCATCGTCGGCGAGTTCGTGGCGGGCTTCTCCGACGACGCCGGTCTCGGCATCGTCATCCTCTCGGCCTACCGCCAGCTCAAGACCGACGTCCTCTTCGCCGCGGTCGTGCTCGCGGCGCTGCTCGGCCTCGCGCTCTTCGCGGCGGTCGATCTCGCGGGCCACCGCCTGCTCCGGCGCTGGCACCCGAGCGAGAAGGGCGCGCCGTAGGCGCGGGCCGATCACGCGCGGGCGCCTCGGGCGCTTGACGTGTGCCGCGATACGGCGGAGATCATCGCCGATGAGCCTCGCCGCACGAGCCACAGGTATCGTGGTGGGGTTGGTCGCCGGCGCCGGTGCCTGTGCCGCGCCGTCTGGTGAGTCCGCGGTCACGACGAGCTCGACGGCCGCGGCGCCGACGGCGTCGGTGGCGAGCGCAAGCGCCAGCGCGACCGCGTCCGCCAGCGCGCCTGCCGCCGCGAGCGCGAGCGCCACGGGCGCCGTCGCGCCTCCGCTCGACCTCGCGCAGTTGCTCGCAGCGCCCGCCCCGAGCCGCGGCGGCGAGCTCCGCGACGTCGCCTTCTTCCCGCCGCAGGTGGACGTGCGGACTTTCCCACCGCTCGACCGCGGCGCCGCGCTGCCCGCCTCCGCGCCCTGGATCTACGCCCCCGGCGATCTGCGCCTACGGCTGCCAGCGGGCTGGAAGCGCGCGCACGCAGTCGGGGCCTGGGGCGTCCTCGTCAGCAAGGACCAGAAGGCCCGGCTGCTGTTCACGGGCATCGGGGACCAGAAGGATCTGGCGACCTACGCACAGGATCTGGCCACCATCTACCGCTTCGACAGCGTGTCGTGGCAGCACCCGGTCTGGACGCGGCTCGGCGTCGACCTCACCGCCGGCGTGGCGATCGGCCGCGCGGTCCAGGACCACACGGAGTATCGCGCAGCCTGGGCGGTCGCCTGGACCGACCGGCCCGAGCGCGTGGTGCTGGTGCTCTTCGTCGCACCCGATGCCCCCCGCGACCGCGTCGCCGAGGCGGCGAGCGCGATCGGGTCGCTCGAGCGCGTCGGGAGCTCGGCCACCGTCTGCGAGCGCTATCTCGTCTCGGTCCAGCGCTGCCTCACGAAGCTCGCGGCCATGTCCGAGCGCAGCATCGAGGAGCGGCTCGGCATCCGCCGCGACCTGCTCACGGACGGCGAGGCCTCGCTGGCGGAGCTGGCCGCGTCGGCGCCACGCGCTGCGGTCGACAAGGCCTGCGGCGAGCGTGTGGCGGCGTTGAAGCAGTACGCCTGCGATTGACGGCCGCCGGGCCGAGCGGCGCTCGAGCTCGGCGCTGCATGCTCGACCGCGACCGGGGCCTTGGGCACCCGAGCGACAAGGGCACGCCGCAGGCGCAGGCGAGCGGTCGCGCCGGAACGTGCCACACTCGGGCCCGTGTTCGCGATGGCCATGAAGTCCTGGAAGAGCGGGCTCCCCCTCGAGCCCGTGGAGCTCGCGACGCCCGAGCCGCGCGCGCGCGAGGTGCGGGTCGCGGTGCACGCCATCGGCGTGAACCCGGTCGACTGGAAGATGCGTGAGGGCGGGCCGCTCCGGCTCGCGGCCCGCTTCGTGCGCCTGTTCCGCGGCCCGCGCGGGCCCGTGATCGTCGGCGTCGACTTCGCCGGCGTGGTCGAGGCGGTCGGCGCCAAGGTCACGAGCGTCGCGGTCGGTGCGCGCGTGGTCGGCGGCACGATCTTCGCGCGCGGCCAGCACGGGTCGTACGCCGACACGGTCGTGGTGCGCGCCGATCAGCTGACGGTCCTTCCCGACGGCGTGCCCTTCGACGTGGCGGGTGCGCTGCCGGTCGCGGGGATCACGGCCTGGATGGCCCTCCACGACTACCGGCGCCTCGCGCCCGGCCGGCGCGCGCTCGTGCTCGGCGCCTCGGGCGGCGTCGGACAGCTCGCGATCCAGATCGCCAAGCGCGTGTGCGAGGCCGAGCGCGTCGTGGGCGTGTGCTCGGGCAAGAACGCCGCGCTCGTGACCGAGCTCGGCGCCGACCTCGTGCTCGACTACGCCGCGGCCGATCCGCTCGAGCAGGCCAGGGCGCACGGTCCCTTCGACGTCATCGTGGACTGTGCCGGCGGCTACGCGGCGGCGCGCTGCCGGGCCCTGCTCGCCCGCGGCGGCCGGCACGTGATGGTCGCGGCCGACAGCCCGCTCGCTCTGGCGCAGGTGCTCGTGCCGCCCTTCCGGTCGCGCTCGATCCTCGCCGTGCCGACGACCGCGCGCCTGGCGCCGCTCGTCGCCGCCGTGGCGGCGGGCCAGATCGTCGTGCGCATCGCCGAGCGGCTGCCGCTCCGCGATGCGGAGCTCGCGCACACGAAGAGCCAGACCGGCCGCATGACGGGCAAGCTCGTCTTGCTCGCGCGCTGACGCTCGCAGGGTGCGGGGGGCGCGCCGCGAGCCGCCCGCCGCCTCCGACGCCGGATCAGCCGCCGATCGTCACGACGGCGGTGGCGGTGCCCGCGCCCACCGTGAGGGTCTCGGTGGCCGTCTGTGCCAAGTCGACCGCCGCGAACATGTACGGCGACACCCAGACCTCGAGGCCCCACTGCGTGTACCCGGCCGGGTGCACGGACTGGGCGAGCATGGCTGGCTCCCCGTCGTAAGGGACGCGCACCTCGTGGTTCCCCGCGGCGAACGCGCTCGGTTGCCCGCAGGTGGCCCAGTCGGCGGCCCACGGGCACGACTCCGCCACCACCGGCAGCTCGGTGTAGGAGGAGAAGTCGTCGGCGAGGGTCAGGCTCTGCCCGGGTGGGAGTGCGACGACCGTCGTCAACCAGTCGGAGACCGTGCACGCGCCCGCGGAGCTGCAGAGCTCGCACGAGCAGTTCGTCGTGAGGGCGTGCGGCGCGCCCGCGGTCCAGATGGTGAACGGCCAATCATGGCCCGCGAGCACGAAGACCGTGGCCGCGCTCGGGTTCTCGATGGTGATCGACAGCGGGCTCGTCGTGGGGCCGCTCGAGGTCGACGTGGAGGTCGTCTGCGTCGCCGACTCGGCGGTGACGGTGCCCTGGCAGCCGAGCGCGACGAGCGCGACGAGCGCGAGCGGGGCGACGGCGAGGCACGGCGTGAGAGCGAGGGTGCGCATGGGATGTTACGTAGCAGGCTCCGTGCGCGGCGCATCCCCGCGACAGGGGCAGCGCCGGGGCAGCCCCCGAGCAGCCCCCGAGCAGCCCCCGAGCAGCCCCCGAGCTCGCCGCGAGGCGTACGTGGCCGAACGTAGACGTACGTGGACACGCTCGCGAGGCGCGCACTACGATGCGCCATGAACAAGCGGTTTTCGTGGAGCATCGTGGGTGCGGTCGCGCTTCTGGTCGGTGGCTGCGGCGGCAAGGACTGGGAGCCGGGGGTGAAGGCCATCGAGGAGCTCGCGCCCTTCATGGAGAAGAACCTGGCCGATTGCATGATGATGCCCAAGGTCTTCGGCGAGGAGGCCAACACGAAGAGCGATGCGCTCATGAAGCTGCCCTCGAAGTACAGCGACGACTTCAAGGCGCAGGCGAGCGCCCTGAAGGAGAAGTTCGGCGCGCGCCTGGATGGACCGTGCGGCAAGGTCGTCGACGGCGCCAAGAAGTGCCGGGCCGATGGCGCCGGCAACATCTCGGGTCACGGCCAGTCCGTGATCGACGTCTGCAAGGCCGTCAAGGGCATCGAAGAGAAGCTGCAGTAGGCAAGCTCCGCCAGCCCGACGCCCTCGCCGAACCCCATCATGGGGCCCGTGCCGCCTTCGCGGAGCCACACCGGTCGCATGACGCCCGTGCCGCCTTCGCGGAACCACACCGGTCGCATGACGGGCAAGCTCGCGCGCCTCGCGTGCCTCGCGCGCCTCGCGCGCCTCGCGCGCCTCGCGCGTGCCAGTTTGCACCCGCCTCGCGCGCCTCGCGCGCCTCATCCTGAGCAGAAGAGGGCACGCAAAGGCGCCAAGGCGCAAAGCCGGGTCACGCAAAGGCGCGGCACTGCAAGGCGCCCAGGCCGGGTCACTCCAAGGTGCGGCACTCGAAGGCGCAAGGCCGGGTCACTCCAAGGTGCGGCACTCGAAGGCGCAAGGCCGGGTCACTCCAAGGTGCGGCACTCGAAGGCGCAAGGCCGGGTCACTCAATTCAAAGGCGCAAAGGCCGGGTCACTCCGGACCACCCACCCCATGAGCCCTGGGGCAGGGGCATGCGGTTCGGCGCGGCATGGGAGGGTCCCGATGCGAGCGCGAGGACGCAGGCGAACGAGCTCCCAGCCGCCACGCACCGGCTGCCTGCG
>JADLAB010000420.1 GCA_020848455.1 Polyangiaceae bacterium | reverse complement strand
GGCGCGCGCGTCCTCACACCCCACGAGGGAGAGCTCGGGCGCTTGCTCGGCGTGCCGAGCGCCGACGTCGCCGCCGACCGCTTCGGCGCCGCGCGCCGCGCCGCGGACGCGACCGGCGCGACGGTGGTCTTGAAGGGCTACCGGACGCTCGTCGCGACGCCGGGTGGCGCGCTGTTCGTGTGCCTCGCCGGCAACGCGGTCCTCGCGACGGCCGGCTCGGGCGACGTGCTCACGGGCGTCCTCGGCGCGCTCGCCTGCACCGTGGACCTCGAGCGGGCCGCCTGCGCCGCCGTGTACTTGCACGCGCTGACGGCAGATCGCTGGCGCGAGCGCGTGGGCGCCGATCGCGGCATGGTCGCAGGCGACCTCGTCGCCGGGCTACCCGAGACGCTCGGAGCGGTGCTCCGCGGCGAGCCCGCGGCGTGAGACCACCACGGAGACACGGAAGCACGGGGACCTGCACGGAGCGGTAGGGTTCGGAGGCTCTCTCCGCGTCACGCTCCGTGGCTCGGTGCCTCCGTGGTTCTGCTCCCTCCGCTTCCGCTGCGGCTATGGGTCGGCTGGCCGGGCGCTCACTGCGGGATCGGCAGCCCGAGCTTCTGGAAGCACACGGCCGCCTGGAGCCCGATCTGCTGGATCACCTTCACGTCGCCCGGAGTGAGCTTCTTGCCCGAGGTCTTGAGGTCGGCGGCCCACTTCGAGACCCCGGCCGCGACCTTCTCGCCACAGGCCTTGTCCTGGCAGGCGCAGATCTGGTCGGACAGCTCGCGGTACGCGATGACGATCGGGTTGAGCTTGCCGAGGCACTCGTCGATGCGGGTCTGCGCCGCCTGGAGCGGCTTCAGATCGTCGTCCTCGACCTTGCCGGTCGCATCCGCGAGCTTCTGCACGTCGGCGGTGACCTTCTCGGCGCACGCCATGTCCTTGCAGGCGCAGGCAGCGTCGGCCTGGGCCTCGAGCTTCTGGACGAGCTCGCTCTTCACGGCGTCCTTCTTGCCGCAACCGAGCGCCGCGGCGCTGGCGACGGCGAGCACGAGGGCCGCGACGCGCGCGGCGGAGACGGGGGCGGAGTGACGCATCGGGGCTGCTCCTTGTTCCTGGCCGGGCGTGCGGATCGATCCGGCTCGGCCGCGTCCCCGTACCGCGACCACACCGCCGCATGCAACCCGATCGCCCTGACGGCCCTGCCCGCGTCTGCCCGCCCCTTCTAGCGTTCGGCACGCCGTGCTACGTCGCCGCCCGCCACCGACGTTTCGCCGGCCGGCTTCACCAAGCCTCGAGGAGGGTCTCATGCACCATACCGTGTTGTCCGCGTCTCTCGTGCTCGCCGCGCTCGCCATCGGTTGCGGTGGCGGAGAGGGCGCAGGCCCGGCGTCGAGCAGCAGCGCCAAGGCCAAGACCGAGACGAAGAGCGCGACCGCGACCGCGACCACGAGCGAGGCCCCGAAGCCCGCGCCGGCACCCGCACCGGCCGCCGGTGGCGTCGATCAATCGAAGCCCGAGAACGTGCTCACGGCCCTGTTCGACGCCGCGAAGAACGACGACGACTCGAAGCTCTCGAGCCTGTGCGCCGAGGGCAAGGGCGACGGGGACGTCAAGAAGATCTGCGCCGTCAAGAAGGGCGACAAGAAGTGGGCCGAGTTCGTCGAGGCCTTCAAGACCGGCGCCATCAAGGGCACGCCGAAGGTCGAGGGCGACAAGGCCAGCATCGATTTCACGTTCGGCCCGGACGGCAAGAAGAGCGAGACCATGAATCTCTGGAAGTCCGGGGACAAGTGGTACCTGTCCGGCTTCTGAGCGCCGGGGCCTGAGCGGCCCGTGGCCCCGGCCGCGGCTCGGCACCCACACCGCCGCGGTCGGCCACCCACGTCCGGCGCGCGAAAACCAGCGCAAGCACTCGGAATCATTCGACCGAGCAGGGTGGCACCGAGGGTGCAAAGTCGGGTCGTCGGAGGGCACGAACCCCGATGACGACCGCACTCGCTCCCGCTCCCCGCACGACCTCGAACGCCCGCAGCTCCTCGACGCATTCCGGCCGGCGCCCACCTGCACCCCGGGCCGCGCGCTCGAGCGCTCCGACCCCGCCGCCGACCGTCCCGCCCCCGTCCGAGGTGCGCGCGCGCGCCACCCACGGCGCCGAGAGCGAGCTGCGCCGAGCGGTCGCGAGCCTGCGCCACGACCTCTACGTGCGCGCGCTGCGCATGGCGCGCTCGCCCGCGCTCGCCGAGGACCTCGTGCAGGACACCGTCGTGCGCGCGCTGCGCTTCGAGGCGCAGTACCGCCCGGGCACCAACGCGCGCGCCTGGCTCGTCCAGATCCTGCGCAGCGTCTTCCTCACGCTCTGCCGCCGGCAGAAGCGCGAGCGCAAGGCGGTCGACCGGCTGACGACCGACCCGTGCGAGTGGACCCGCGGCGAGAGCCGCCCGGCCTTTGCGGCCCTCTCGACCCGACCCGCGGCGGCGCTCGCGTGCCTGCCCGAGGGCTACCGGCGCGCGGTCGAGCTCGTCGATCTCGCCGAGTCGAGCTACCAGGATGCAGCCGAGACGCTGGGCGTGCCGGTCGGCACCATCATGAGCCGCCTGCACCGCGGCCGCCGCCTGCTCGCGACCGCCCTCGCGGAGCCGAGCGAGGTGCCGCCGAGCGCCGAGGCCGCGTGAGGTCTAGAGCTCGCCGCGGCGCGCGCGGTCGCACCACAGGCGCAGATCGCGCTCGACGCGCTCGAGCGCCAGCGCGCGGAACGGCCGGAGCAGCAGCGGCACCTCGATCTCGACCAGGATCTCGCGCGGACGCAGCTCGAGGGTGGCGAAGATCCGGAGCCCCTTCGCCTTGAAGGAGCAGCGGGCCTTGAGATCGCCGTCCCAGAGCACGCGCGGCTCGTAGCGCGCATAGCGCTCGCAGTACGTCTGGAACGCGCGATCGGCCGCGCGCCGCGCCAGGTCCGGGTCGAGGTCGTGCTGGAAGACGTGACGCATCGCGGCCGACCCGCACCTCGTTTCCTTCTAGCGGATCGCGCGGGCGAGTCCAGGCCGCCGTCGGCGCCAGCGCCGGCGCGGAGCTGGCCCGACGGTTGCACTTGCGCGCGCGTGTCGCCCGGACGATAGGGCGGCACCCGCCACGGTGGCCGCGCTCGCGCTCGGGCGCGCCGGCCGCGGCGGCCTCGACGGGCGCCGACGGCGCCGCCCCAGGTGCCGGGAGCACAACATGAAAGCGCGGTCGTACCTCCGTGGGCTCGCACTCGGCTCGCTGCTCGTCGCGGGCTGCAGCACCCGGGCGCTCGACGACGCCGGCACCGGGGGTGGTGGATCGGGCGGCCAGGGCAGCGGGGACACCGGCACCGCGCCGCCCTTCGCCGGCCACTACCAGGGCGGCGGCGACTTCAACGTCGGCTTCATCGGTGGACCTTGCCTGACGAACGCCGACTGCGCCTACGACGGCGGTTACTGCCTCACCGAGGCCGAGGGCTTCCCGGGCGGCATGTGCACGCTCGACTGCGCCCAGTACTGCCCCGACCAGGCGGGGGCCACGACGACCTTCTGCGCGGAGCCCGCCGACCTCGGGACGGCGGCGACCGACGGGCTCTGTACCATGCGCTGCAACTTCGGCGCGGCCGACACCGGCTGCCGGCCCGGCTACCAGTGCCACGCCATCGGCCGCAACGACGAGCCGAGCACCGTCGTGTACGCCTGCGTGCCGGGCGAGGACTCGCCCTATCAGCCGACGGCGTGCGAGCAGGAGCTCGCGGCGCGCGGCATCGCGTGGAGCCCGTCGCTGCACGCGACCGACCACCCGGTCGATCACCCCGAGCTCGATTGCACCATCGACAACCCGGTCTGGATCGAGCCGGTGCTCCACGGCGTGCCGTTCCACGGCTCGACGCTCGACAACGAGCCCGCCTGGCTCTTCACGGCCTGCCCGCACGCGCTCGCCGTGGACGACGCCGCCGCGCACGCGGCCTCGCTCGGCGTCACGGACATCGTGCACTACGGCATCTACAACTGCCGGGTCATCGCGGGGACCTCCACGCTCTCCGAGCACGGGCACGCCAACGCCATCGACTTCGCGGGCTTCGCGACGGCGGGCAGCACCTACTACAGCGTGCTCGACGCCTGGGAGGACGACCAGCCGAGTCCCGTCACCCCGGGCGGCACCCTGCTCAAGAGCTTCGCCACCGGCGTGTTCGACGCGAGCATCTTCAACATCGTGCTCACGCCCGACTACAACGCCGCGCACGACAACCACTTCCATTGCGACCTCACGCCCGGCTCGCACTTCATGAAGTGACCCGCGGCGGGTTGTGGTGCCCGCCGGGAGCGGGCTATCGTCGCGGGACATGCGGCTCGAGGACATCCAGGCGGCGCTCGGCACGTACCTCGCCCGGGAGGTGCTGTTCCGCGACACGCCGCTCGAGCCCGATGCCGACCTCTACGACGTGGGCTTCGACTCGTTGTCGCTGTCGCGCGTCCTCGTGTTCGTCGAGGAGCGCTTCGGCGTGCACATCCCGGACGAGGAGGTCGACGTCGACGCCGTGACGACCCTGGCGCAGATGAGCCGCTTCGTGGCGAGCTACGTGGAGCGGCGCGCCGCGACGCCGTGAGCCTCGCGGCGCTGGATCTGACCGCGCTCGGGGCCCACGACCGGCGCATGGCGCTCGAGGGGGCAGGCCCGCCGCTCTGCTACGCCGAGCTCGCCCTGCGCGCCGCGACGCTCCGGGACGAGCTCGCGCGGGCGGGCGTGGCTCCGGGCGAGCCCGTGGCCCTCCTGTCGCGCGCGCGCGGGCACGACGAGGCCGTCGCCCTCGCCGGGGTGATCGCCGCCAGCGCCGTCGCCGTGCCGCTCGAGGCCGCGGCGCCGGCGGCACGCCTCGCGGCCGTGGCGCGCGCGCGCGGCGTGCGGCTGCTCGTGGGCGACGCGGGTGCCGCCGAGCTCGCGCCCGGCCTCGGCCGCGACGCGCTCGCGCTCGACGCGGGCGGCCTCGTCACCGCCCGCCCGACGGCTCTGCCCGGAGGCGCGCGACCCCCGACGGAGGCGCCCGACCCGAGCGGCGCGCCGCTCGCGTGCATCCTGCACACCTCGGGCAGCACCGGCACGCCGAAGGCGGTGCCCGTCACGCGCGCCGGGCTCGACGCGTTCACGGCGTTCATGCTCGAGCTCACGGGCCTCGGCCCCGCGGACCGGGTGCTG
>JADLAB010000419.1 GCA_020848455.1 Polyangiaceae bacterium | reverse complement strand
CGGTTGCGCGCGGGCGAGCGTAGGCGCGCATCGAACTCGTGCCCGGTGATGGCCACGAGCGCGCGCCCCGCGCAGGGCCTGAGGCCGCCGTCGCCCGCGGCGACGAGCGGGATGAGCAGCTCGACGCCGGCGCGCGTGCGCAGGTTCGCCGGCACCTTCTTCTTGCGTGCCGCGAGCCCGCCGCGCAGCCAGGTCACGACGTCCTCGCCGCGGTGCTCGGGCCACCACGCCGCGAAGCGCGTGGCCGCGGGCTGGCACGTGACCCACGCCAGGGCCTCCCGCGCCGCGGCCGCGACCTTCTTCTGGCGCGACTCCGCGAGCTCCACGAGCAGCGGCACCTCGGCCGCGCCGCCGTGCTCCTTCAGGATCTTCAGCGCCGCGACCTGCAGCGCGACGCCCGCCTTCTTCTGCACGTCCGCGTGCAGCACCGACTCGGGCGCGGTCGCGACCTTGCGCGCGAGCGGCACGAGCGAGGCCGCGTCGAGCTCGGGGATGGCCTGGAACAGCGCGCTCGCCCACGCCGCGTCGCGGATGCTCGGCAGGAGCCCCACGATCTTGTCGGCCGCGGCCGGGTCGGCCCACGCCACGAGCGTCGCCAGGGCCGCCTTGCGCACCTTCTTGGCGCTGTGCCCGAGCTCGCCCACGACCGCGTCCATCGCGGTGGTACCGCGGATCGCCGCGAGCTTCTCGAGCGCCGCGACGTGCAGCGCGTCGCGCCCGAGCAGGAACACACGCGCGAGCTCGCGGCTGCGCGCCGCGTGCTCGGCATCGCCGAGGTCGACCCAGCGCCGCGGCGGCTCACGATTCTGACAGCCGTGCAGGCGGTCTTCGATCGTACAGAAGAGGCGCACGTGGAAGTGGTCGGCGTGCGGGTTCGAGTCGGTCGGCTGGTGCAGCACCTCCTCGAGGCGCTGGATGATCGTCTGCGACGTGCCGCTCCGGCGCGCCTCCGACAGGAGCTTCGCCTTGAGCCACGCGGCCACGAAGATGTACTGCACGCGCGCCTCGACATCGCCGACCAGCGCCGTCACGAGCGCCAGGTTGCGCGCGACGTCGAAGTGCACCACCTTGCCACCCGCGAGCTTGGCCGTGCCGTCCTCGCCGTAGTAAACGAAGGGCAGCGCCTCGAGCGGCTGTCCGGCCTCGTCGCGCGCGTACATGCCGAGGTCCGCGTCGCGGCCCGACTGGTGCGACACGCTCCACGGGATCTTCTCGCCGCTCTCGAAGCCGAGGTTGCCGATGCCGAGCTTCGAGCCGGGGAAGGCCTCGGCGACCGCGCGCGTCGCGCGGTCGATGACCGCGACGAGCTCCTCGGTGCCGTAGTTCGTCTTGCGCCCGACGGCGTGCGAGAGCACCTGGTAGCCCTTGCCCTTGGGCGGCAGCTGCGCGGCCGCGTGCAGCGACCCGGCGCTCGTCTTGCCGAGGCTCACCGACCCGCGCGGCATCGCCAGCCACGCGCGGGCCTCGGCGTCGCTCGGCGGCCCGGGTTCGGCGGCGCGCCCCGTCACCGGCACGCCGTATACCAAGACCCCTACCGTCAGCATCACCTGGCCGAAGCGCATGACCGCCCGAACGCCTCGTCCCACGTTGCGCTTCCCCGCTCGTACCGCGGTCCAGTGAGCCCACACACCGGCGCGGTATGACCGGCGATTCGTCCTCCGCGCGGCGCATTCTGTCAACCGAAATCCTGCGTTCGAAAGCGCAAAAAATCCCGCTTGACACCCCTACATGGCCTCTGGATAACAGCCAGCGTACTCGACCACCGGGGGTTGCCGAGGGCGACCCCGAAACATGCCATTGCCCGCACGCCAGCTCAGTGGCCCGTCACGCCGCCGAGTCCCCCGGACTCCACGTCACAGGAGAGCAGTTCTTTGCAAGGCCCATCTCCCGTCGCCAAGAAGAAGGTCGCCGAAGCCTTCTTTTGTAAGTTCCTGAATCGCGATGTGCGCGTCACCGAGTGCATCGATGACTACGTGAACGCCAACTCGCTCAACATCCGTCATTCGCCCTGTTTCAAGTGCTCGCACGGGCTCAAGACCCGCATCGAGTACGCCAGTACCTGAACCGCCGCCCGACTCCGGCCCGACGCCCTGGCAGCCCGACTGACCAGGGCGTTGGTGTTTCTGGGGCCCGTGGCTCCGCGCTCGCGCTCGCGCGAGCCTTCGGCTAAGGTCCCGGCCGCCGCCGCCGGAATGGCGAAATCGGTAGACGCAGGGGACTTAAAATCCTCCGCCCTCACGGGTATGCGGGTTCGACTCCCGCTTCCGGCACTCGCCGCGGTCGTGTCGCGCACCCGCCGACCGGCCCCCACGCTCCCCACGATCCGACTGAGCCATCATTCATGGCCACGAACAAACGTAAACAGCCTCGCCGCACCCCTCGCGTGCGCTCCAAGAAGAGCGGTGGGGGCGGCCTGCTCATGGGCATGCGCACCGGCTTTCGCCGCGTGACGGGCGCCGCGCACGCCTCCAAGGCGGCCCGCACGCCCTCCGGCATCCGCCGCGGCATCGCGATCGGGGTCGGCGTCGTGCTCGTGATCGCGCTCGTCTGGGGCCTCGCGCGCTAGCGTCCGTGCGGCCCGCCGGGCCTCACGTCACTGGAAGGCGAGCAGCTTGCGCGCGCGGTTCATCACGCGCTCGAGGTTCTGCTGCGCGAGCTCGAGCTCGAGCGGCTTCTCGTTGATCTTGGTGAGGCACGCGTAGAGCTTGCGCCGCGCGCGCTGCACGCCGTAGTCGACGATGACCATGGCCTCGTCGAGCAGCGAGCGCACCGTGAGCAGCACGTAGCGCCCCGCCAGCGGCGGCCCCGAGAGGCGCTTCTGCAGCTTCTCGAGCTTGTCGAACTCGCGCTGCAGCACGGTGCCGCCCGCGGCCTGCTTCTCGTCGAGCACCTTGAGATCGGCCGTGACCTTCTCGAGCTCCGCCTGGCTCGCGCCCAGCAGATCTTGCGCCGGGCCGCGCACCTCCTCGATCAGCGCGCACATCCGATCGACCGCGGTCTCGAGCGTCTCGGGCGAGTCGCCCAGATCGAACTCCTGCAGCTTGTCGGCGATGGTCGCGACCTGCGCCTTGTACTTCTCGGTCTCCTCCTCGAACTTGATCTCGCGGAGCTGGGTCAGGATGTCGATGCGCTCGTTCGACATCGAGCGCACGAACTTGCGGCCCTCGGCGAGGAACACGTCCCACGTCTCCTTGGCCTCCTTCTCGGTGGGCTCGGAGAGCGGCGGCAGCACGTCGGCCGGCTCGGCCGCGTCGGCCTCGGGGGTCGCGCCCGCGTCGGCCTCGGGGGCGGGTGCCGTGCTCGGCGCGGGCACCGTGCTCGGGGTCGGCTGGGGCTTCTTGCCGCAGGCCGCGGCGCCGACGAGGAGCGAGAGCGACAGGATCGAGATCGAGAACGTCGAGAGCGACATCGAGCTACACCTTCGGGTGGCGGTGCTGGAGGCAGGGGAGCGAGGCGCGGATACGATCCTGGCTCGCGAAGTCGAGGCGGGCGAGCGCGAAGCCGGGGCCGTCGGCCGCGGTCGCGAGCACGATGCCCCACGGATCGACGATGGCGCTCTTGCCGAAGCTGCGGCGCTTGCCGCCGTGGAAGCCGCTCTGACCGGCCGCGACGACGAACGTCTGCGTCTCGATCGCGCGCGCCCGGAGGAGGACCATCCAGTGGTCCTTGCCGGTGAACTCCGTGAACGCGGACGGCACGGCGATGATGCGCGCGCCGCCGTCGACGAGGCGCTGATAGAGGCGCGGGAAGCGCAGATCGTAGCAGATCGAGAGGCCGATCGGCACGTCGCGCACTTGCCCGACGACGACCTCGTCGCCGCGCGCGATCGTGTCGGACTCGCGCTGCGACTCGCTGCCGGCGATGTCGATGTCGAAGAGGTGGAGCTTGCGGTAGCGCGCGGTGATGGGCGCGCCGTCGGCCGCGCCGTCGATGAGGACGGACGTGTTGTAGTAGTGGTCCGCGTCGGGCCCCTGCTCGGGGAAGCTGCCGACGAGGAGCTGGATGCCGAGCTCCCGCGCGAGCGCGCGCAGCTCGCCCACGACCGTCGCGCCCGGCCCCTCGAGCGGCTGCATCGGCGCGCGGTCGTCGGGGCGCCAGCGCAGGTAGGTCGCGTTCTCCGGCAGCGACACGAACGTCGCTCCGGCGCGCGCCGCGGCCGTCGTGTGCCGTCGGATCTGCTCGAGGTTCTGGGCGAGGTCGTCGGTCGACGTCAGCTGCACGACGGCGACGGTCATCGGTTCGGGCGTCATCGGGGGCTCGCGCTCCATGCTCGGGTGCGTATGCCTCGAACGCCCCGGCACGGCAAGCCTCGCGCCCCCGACGCGGCCCGCACGAACGGCCGTCGCGCCCGTGGTCGCGCGGCCGGCGCGGGCATCCGCACAGGCCATCGGGCCAGTGCGCCCGCCGCCCGTGCGGCTACGACCCGTCGTTGACCCGCGCCCCGAGCCGCCATATCACCGGCGCATGGCTACGACCCACATCGACCGAGTCCATGCGCGCGAGGTCCTCGACTCGCGCGGAATCCCCACCGTGGAAGCCGAGATCCGCCTCACCTCGGGCGTCGTCGGGCGCGCGATCGTGCCCTCGGGCGCCTCGACGGGCAGCCACGAGGCGCTCGAGCTGCGCGACGGCGACGACAAGCGCCACCTGGGCAAGGGTGTGCTGAAGGCCGTCGGGCACGTGCGCGGCCCGATCGCCGAGGCGCTGCGCGGCCTCGACGTCCTCGATCAGCGCGCCCTCGACGGCCGCCTCCTGGCGCTCGACGGCACGCCCAACAAGTCGAAGCTCGGCGCCAACGCGCTGCTCTCGGTGTCGCTCGCGGCCGCGCGCGCCGCCGCCTCCGCGCTGGGCCTGCCGCTCTACCGCTGGATCGGCGGCCCGGGCGCCTGCTACCTGCCCGTGCCGTTCATGAACGTCATCAACGGCGGCGCGCACGCCGACAACGGCCTGGCGATCCAGGAGTTCATGCTCGTGCCGCACGGCGCCCCCTCGTTCGCCGAGGGCCTGCGCTGGGGCACCGAGGTCTTCCAGCACCTGAAGAAGCGCCTGAAGAAGCAGGGCCTGACGACCGCGGTCGGCGACGAGGGCGGCTTCGCGCCGCGGCTCGGCTCGAACCAGGCGGCGCTCGAGGCCGTGCTCGCGGCCATCGGCGACGCGGGCTACACGCCCGGCAGCCAGATCGCGCTCGCCCTCGACGTGGCCGCGAGCGAGTTCTGGAGCGCCGACGAGGGCCGCTACGTGCTCGAGAAGGAGAACCTCCGCCTCGAGCCGCAGGGCATGGTCGACTACCTCGCCGACCTGGCGACGCGCTTCCCGATCGTCAGCATCGAGGACGGCTGCGCCGAGGACGACTGGGACGGCTGGAGCAAGCTCACGGCGAAGCTCGGCAAGACGCACCAGATCGTGGGCGACGACCTCTTCGTCACGAACGTCACGCGCCTGTCGCGCGGCATCGCGGCCGGCGTCGCCAACTCGATCCTCGTCAAGGTGAACCAGATCGGCACGCTGACCGAGACCCTCGACTGCGTGGCGCTCGCGCACCGCTCGGGCTACCGCTCGATCATGTCGCACCGCTCGGGCGAGACCGAGGACACGACCATCTCCGACCTCGCGGTCGGCGTGAGCTCGGGCCAGATCAAGACCGGCTCGCTGTCGCGCGGCGAGCGCACCGCCAAGTACAACCAGCTCCTGCGCATCGAGGAGGAGCTCGGCGCCTCGGCCCGCTACGGCGTCCGCTGAGCACGCGCAGCTAGTCAAGCAACCTGACTAACGCAACGGGCTCCCGCGAGGGAGCCCGTTCGTTTTCAGGCAGACCGTCGTGAGGCGTCAGGCCTGCGCGGGCGGCGCCTGCGGCGGGGTCGGCGGCTCGGCCGGCTCGGTCTTCTTGACGAGCGGCGAGCGGTCGAGGGCCAGCTCGAGCACCTCGTCCATACGCGACACGAAGTGGATCTTGAGCAACGAGCGCACGCTCTCGGGGATGTCGGGCAGGTCCTTCTTGTTGCGCTCGGGCAGGATGATGGTCGTGATGCCCGAGCGGTGCGCGGCCAGCACCTTGTCCTTGATGCCGCCGACCGGCAGCACGTTGCCGCGCAGCGTGATCTCGCCGGTCATGGCCACGTCGCCGCGCACGCGGATGTTGGTCAGCAGCGACGAGAGCGCCGTGAACATGGTCACGCCCGCCGACGGCCCGTCCTTGGGGATGGCGCCCTGCGGCACGTGCAGGTGCAGGTCGTACTCCTTGAAGACCGACTGCTCGACGCCATACGACGCCGCGTTGGCCCGCATGTACGACAGCGCCAGCTCGGCCGACTCCTTCATCACCTCGCCGAGGCTGCCGGTGAGCCGCAGCTTGCCGGCGCCGGGCATCTTCGAGGCCTCGATGAACAGGATGTCGCCGCCCGTCGCGGTCCACGCCATGCCGGTCGCGATGCCGGGCAGCTCGGTGCGCTCGGCCGCGTCGGGCATGAACACCTGCGGCCCGAGGAACTCGGCGACCTGGTCCTTGCCGATGGCGCGCCCGTCCCACTTGCGCTCGACGACGCCGACGGCGACGCCGCGCGCGACGCCCGCGAGCTTCCTCTCGAGCCCGCGCACGCCGGCCTCGCGCGTGTAGCTGACGACGACCTCCTCGAGCGCGCCGTCGTCGACCGTGAGCTGCCGCGGCTCGAGGCCGTGGTCCTCGACCACCTTGGGCAGCAGGTGGCGCCGCGCGATCTGCTTCTTCTCCTGCAGCGTGTAGCCGGGGATCTCGATGACCTCCATACGATCGAGCAGCGGCCCGGGGATGGTGTCCGCCTGGTTCGCGGTCGCGATGAACATGACCTTCGACAGGTCGAAGGGCACGTCGAGGTAGTGGTCCATGAAGGTGAAGTTCT
>JADLAB010000418.1 GCA_020848455.1 Polyangiaceae bacterium | reverse complement strand
TCGTCATGCACGCCGTCGCCTTGGCGACGAGCGAGGGCACGAACGCCGTGAGCGCGGGCGACTCGTTACCGCGCCGCTCGGCCACCCGGCGGGCGCGAGGAGCGAGGCGGCGCAACTTCCACATCGGCACATTCGACATCTGCGTTCTCCTTGGATGCCGGGGCAGCCGCCCCGGAGTCGGCCCCGCCGGCGCGCGGCGGCATGCGCGCGCGCCCGGCGAGGTCACGGAGGGATGTCGGCGGGGCGGCGGGAGGAGTTGCGTGGAAAATTCGCGGCGGAGGGCGGGCCGCGAGCCACCAGGCGACGACGGCGTCGCGCTCGGCGGGCCGGGGCTTCGAGCTTCCGAACCGGTGCCGCGACGACTAGGATCGCTGGGAGCGATGGCCGTGACCTGGGAGCCGCAGGAGCGCGCGGAGATCGAGGTCGGGATCCGCAGGCACCCGCTTGCGAGCGGTCGATGCGCCGCCCTGGCGCGCGTGGTCTACAGGGTCGGCAAGCCCCGCGACGAGGCCACGCGCGGGCGGCAGGTACGACCGCTCCGTCGTTCGGCGGCTCGCTACGTCGTCCCGAGGACCCCGCACCCGCCGCTCTGGGGCAGCCACACGCTCACCGAGACGCAGGAGCACGGTGTCGACGGACTCACGGGCGTGGAGGGCTGCGCCGCTTCCGAGTACCTCGCTCGGCACTGGCTCTACGCTGAGGCCCTCGAGGTCCACGACGTCGACGTGTTCAGCGTCGACCAGAACATCGAGGCCGACGAGTGAGCAGCCTCCGCGCCATCATGGTCGAGTGGGTCGACCAGCGCATCGACGAGATGCTGAAGGCACCGCCGATGTGGGGCTCGAACGAGGCGGTCGAGATGCAGGTCCTGCAGCTCGTGGAGCTTCGGGCCCTTGCCCTCCGACCCACGCAGGAGCTCGAAACTCCCCGGCGCGTGATCGACAACTACCTCGCGCATCTGCGTCAGCGGTACCCTTCGCGCCCGCCGCTGCCGCTCCATCGCCTGCTAGCAGACGCCGAGCCGAGCGAGTTTCGCTCCGTCCTCGAGGCCTTCCGCAGCGCGCTAGCGCTCACCACGCTCGCCGAGAACCCGTTCGAGCACAGCGACCTCGCCCTGCGCCTCACCTTCCAGTCGAACCGGCGGCCCAGCGCCTCGGCGTTCACCGGCTACTACGAGGAGTTCCGCCGTGCGACGAGGGCCATCGTGCGCCCTGCGGAAAGTGCGACGGGACGCGCCAAGAAGGACATCGAGACGGCCACGGACTTCTCGCTCGAAGACGCCGAGGTCACGCCGCCGAACGGCGAGCCGGCACAGGTGCTGCTGCGCCTCGGTGCCGGGCTCGGACAGCGAAATTTCGAGGCCGAGGGGCGAGTGCGCGACGCGCTCTCCAGCCTCGTGACCATCGCCGAGTGGGCCGAGTCCGCCGCGGCAGTCTCCGAGCTCCAGCTCGACGACGTCGATCAACGTACCCGGACTGCGGTGCAAGCGCTCCGGATCCTTCCACGCCGCGGGATCGCCACCGTCGCCGTCGGAGGAAGGCTCGTCGGGCGGTCCAGGCCCGTCGAGCTTCACCCCGCCCACGAGAAGCGCCTGCTCGAGGTCGTCGGCGCCCAGATGACACCGGAGGACTTCGACGAGACGGACGAGATCCGTGCGATCGACCTCGATCGTGGCCACGTGGTGCTTGGCAAGGAGGCGCGTCACCAGTGCTTCGTGCGCCCGGACCAACTCGGGGAGGTTGCGTTCGTCGGCGTTCCAGCGCGGATAGTCGGTCAGCGCTACCGGGCTCTAGTGGGGCGGCCCTTCGTCCTGGCCGACAGTATCGACGTGCAGGTGCCGATTCCGGACGATTGACGCACGTCCGCCAGGCGCCTCGGCAGAAACACGGCGCCGCCGAGCCACCCGGTCACGCCGACCCAACGCCCACCGCCCTTCCGGTAACCACGATGCGCTCCAACATGCAACATTACTTTCAGAGCCTCTCTGCAGAACTTGATGTACAGGCCGACCGCGTGCGGGCTCTGATTGGTGAAGCACACTGGCTCTCCGATGGCGGCCACAAGGAGGCACTGCTCCGCGGACTTGTTGAAAAGCACATGCCTAGCGGAACTATCGTGACACGCGGTTTCCTCGTAGGTCCACTATCTCCCGAAAACTGTAGTCGCGAACAGGATCTGCTTGTTCTTGATTGCTCCAGCGACCCACCGCTCTTCAACTACGGCGGCCTCGTGGTGACGTCACCAGACCACGCATATGGATGTCTCTCCGTTAAGAGCACCTTCGGCAAAGACCAACTTCTCGATTCGCTGGACGGATTTCTGTCGATCCCGAAATGCGCATCCGGTGCGACTCCATTCTTTGGATCGTACCATTACGCACCGGACGGCGAAATGCCGTTGCCGGAGCTTGGCGAGAAACTGAGCCGCTGGCTCGGACCACACGACGCTAGGGTTTCCATGGTCGTCCGCGTCTCGCCGAGCGTCTTCTTCATCCTCGAAACCGACCAGAAACCTCACCGCATTCGCCTCTATGCCGCCGCCAATGCGTCAACAGCGTTCTTTGTCGCCAGGCTCGTTAGTCATGTCACATCACTCCGATCCAAACGTCCTTCTGCCTTCGCCGATGCCCTTGACGCGGCCGTCCCGTGCTCCGCGTTCCTCGAGGTCTCACTCCCATGCGATTGAAATCAGTCCCACCCGGGAGCGCGAAACGCCCTCACTACCAATTCCCAGTTAGCCAACCACCTCTCGACAGAGATCCTCCGTCCTCGTCGCACGAGGGCCTGCAAACGACAAGACCACGAAGGCGTGCAATACCGCGCTTCCTTTTGGCCAGGCTTCCGTCTTCGTCACTTGAAACTGATGATGCAGGTCGGGCGCGTCGAAGTAACCTACACTGGCACCGGGCTTCAAATGGCCTTGTATCTTCCAAGGCATTCCCTCAGGGTGAAGTAGGTACGCGCGTGGTGCATGCAGCACATCATTCGGGAGACCGAGCCTGCGATTCTCGGCAAATGCCAGTTCCGCGGCCCCCCACTCGGACTTTTGACACAGGCACATACCCTCTAGAAACCGATAGAATGGGTCCCGACCGAACCGGGGCGACAGAAGGGTTCGACGCGCCAGTTCCTTCATCATCCCCCACTCGACCGGCGAATGCGCCGTCCGGATGCGCTTTCGGCTACGCGGATACACCTGCCACGCGAAGTACAGCATCAACCCAACCTCGGCCAACTCGGGCGTGATCTCGGCGCCGCTGGCTAAAACGAGGTCTCGGGCCCGGGTCCAGTAACTGTAGGCATCCTTGAAGATCCGCCCCGAGTCTGCGGTACCGATGGCGGCAGAATAGCGCCGTCTCGTCGCAACAACGAACCCGACCTGCGACTTCTGTTCACTCCACAACGTGTCCGCCATCTCCTCAGTATCAACGCACTTCGCGAGTATCTCGTCACGACGTGCCTCGAGAACCAAGAGGTCATTCTGCGTCCCGCGACGCCTCACACCTCCGGACCGCACAAGCACAATCATCCTGTCGAGATCCGAAAGCGCCCGATTCAACAATTCGAATCGGTCCACGCGGTCTACGCCAGCCTTGCCGAAGGCAAGCTTTGAGACCAGCCCCGCATATACGTGGGTCGCATGCGGATTGATGAAGCGAGGCGAGCGGGACCGCTCCAGCTCAAGGAGTGCCTGCTGGCGCCCATCCTCCGCCGACATCCTCTTCTGGTCCATCTTCTCGAGAATCGCAGCGGCCTTCGAGGTGTGAATGTGCTCGTCAGCCTCCACGTGGTCGCCATGAGGACTCGGAGCGGCCTCAAGCGCCTCGTCCAGCACCGCAATCGACTCGTCGATATCCCCGCCATGCTTTCTTAGCCACAGCGCCTTGTGATGGAGAATCGACCGACTCTTAGAGGGCAGCGCTTTTGCCGCTGCGTTGTACAGGGACAGACCATCGCTGAGCGATAGGCCATGCAGATTCTTGTGCGGCACTAGGATTCGTTCGCAGTACTGTTCGTAGACAGGGCTTGTGCCGTCGCAGGCCCGAAGAAGCCGCTCCAGCACTGCAACCTCCCCACTTCGCGAGAGCACGCCACCATTTATCGCGCGCAGGAGCACTTCGGTCACAATGTCGTTTCTCGTGACATAGGCGGCACCTTCCGCATCTGAATCCTCGGCCGAGTAGAATAGCCCCCAGGCCGGTCCACCCGAGCCGGATGCATCCAACCACTCTGCATACTTCACCTCCAGTGCGCGCGTCAGCACCTCGATTGGCAAGGCCGCATGATATTTCGTCGAAACGGCGACCATCGCATAGGCCTCTCTGAGGCTGCCGGGGGTAGCAGCGAGAGCTTCCGACAGAACCGCGTTTAGACTCAAGGAATCCCCAAGCGTGGCGTACTCCTCTTGAATGGACTTGGCGATCACCTGCCGCGTCTGGGGCAACAGCCAATAGAGCACGGCCAAGGTGTCGCGTGCCGTCTTCGAGCTCGCCGCGACAGCGGCGCTGCGACCCGCTTGCTCATCCGGCGCGACGCCGAGATGCACCAGATACTGCGGCAGTCTGCCCCACTCGTCGTCGTCAAGGCCGTCGGGTAGCTCCCAAGTCGCCGACGCAACGGCGCTGTTACTTCGGAGTTCCTGCTCGAGCTGGGCAAGCATGCTTGTCCGCGTTCCGATGATAATGCGAAGATGCGTGCGAACGGTAGCGGCCTTCCGCAATAGCGTCCGCAGCGCCTCATCGCGGCCGCCCACGGACGAATCCAGAACGAACGTCAGTCGCCCCGCAAGCTTGACCTGGTCGGCACGGCGGAGCAGTCGTTCGATACGTGAGGACACGTCTCCATACCAATAATCTTTCAGCCAGCAGATCGGCTCACCGGACCTCGCCAACTCGAACGCCAGCCGCTTCATGACAATGGTCTTGCCTGATGCGGCGCGTCCATGGACAACTGTAATGCTGACATCGTCTTCCGAAGTGGCGCAGCTCAAGCCATCTAGGATCTGCGGCGTCAGCGTGCGCGGGAAATCCATACCATGCGCCGCCGCGTCCCAATTCGGGAGGTCTGGCATGAAGAGGTAGTCCAGCAGGCGCTCGCGCTCAGAGGACTTGATCGTCGCCTCGAGGTGACTATTTACCAACGCGAACAAATCCGCGAACTCGGAAAGGTCGAGCGTCTCCGTCTTTCCCGTTGCGGAGGTGAACGCGAGTGCCGTCTGGCGATTGGCCTGACTTGGCTCCACTGCTTTCGCCACGTCCAGGAGCGAAGCGGGCGCACGCGTGAGAACCGATGGCGGCACAAGTTCAAGGATCGTAGGATTGGAGGCCACCGGGTCATGGGCAAGCACGATGAACTTGCCGGGCCCACCGCCACGGAGGCCAAACAGGGCAGCCAGCAGAGGATTCAGTAGCCACGAGACGCCGTCAACGCCGGCGCACAGAACCGGAGATGCTTTAACAAGGTCAGCGAACTCGCGGCATATCGCCGGCAGTGTCGCAGTCCGGCGCAACGTGTCTGCGGTAGTCGCGACATTGTCACCACGCCGTGCGGAGCCGAGGAGCTTATATATCGGCAGTGTGCCGGGGCGTGGAAGAGAATCAGGCGTGGACAGAATTGCCACCGCGGGGCGTGCCGGTCGACGCATATGCTCCCGCTCAAGTCGTGTCTCCAGGTGGTCGTCGAGCGAGCACGAGATGATTGCGGTCCAGCGGATCACGGCGAGCTGGGACAACGCCGGCGACGCCGGCACCGTCGCAGCATGACTCGCAATCGCTCGGCGCACGGTATCAATCGGCATCCCGGTGTGCACGGCCAGTTCCGCGGTCTCGTGAAAGGTCGTGCGCGCCTCAACCTTGAATTGCTCAGCAAGGCTCGCGGTAAGGTTTGTCCAGAACTGCGCGTCCGGCGTCGTCGCGCCCGGACCGATTATCAGACCCAACCGACCACGTGCGTATGCCCGGAGCTCCTGTAGGTCCACCATGGTCGAATCTGTTGTTGGTCCTGCCTGTGTCATCGTAGCTCTCCCGGGAGGATTCGTGCGCCGAGGGCGCGGCCGTGGCGAAGTGCTGCGTTAGGCATCCCGCGGAACATTCGCTGCACGAGGGCTGCAAAAAGGCGGTCGCTCAGTCGCGCGGCCCTATGCGAACTGCATCCGTGCTCGCGAATACGCGCCTTCGCGTAAGCGAACGCCCGTTGCGCCCCGACATTTGGGATCGTCACCGATACACTTCGGATGTCGTCGAAATTGAGTCCTGCCTTTACGCCGTGGCGATCGAGTCGCCCGAGTTGACGGCACCCAGCAGGCGACGCCAGGAACGCACTCAGGTAATCTGGCTCCACACCGTTGGGACGAAGAATTGCAAGGTGCTGATTGATGAATGCACGTGGAAGACCGGTCGGCACGACAGCCGTGCGACCCAAGTCGGCGGTAATGCTGAGCAGTACGTCTCCGGCAGCTACCTGTGCGCGCTTGGCTTCGGCGGTTTTGGGCGCGTTCACGAACGCAACATCGGACAGATCTAAGAAGTCCGCGCCCACATTCTGAATTCTCAGGAACATCTCCCCGGTGGTTGAGTAGTGGGAGGCCCACCCACGAGACCCACTTGTCAGGAACGAGAGGACCTCGCCGAGCGGCCTCACCGCCCACCTCTTCGGATTCGTCACCGGGTCCCCGAACATCTCCAGGAAGGTCGACCGCAGCAGCTCCTCGGTGAGCGCGATGGCCTTCCTGCGCTTGCGCCGCACCGCGTCGGCCTTGTCGAGGATGTCGGCAATACGGCGCTGCTCAGTGACCGGTGGCAGCGGCAGCGTCAGCATTCGAACGTGCCCCACGTTAAGGCGCGGGACGCCTGAACCGAATCGTAGCGCGTCGTACTGCATTCGCAGGCCGGGTGATTCCAGCGCCCACGCGAGGAATCGAGGTTCGACCCTGCTTCGGTCTGGGCGAATTCGCACGGAACACTGGGTGATGTTTCCACCTTCGAGTTCCCGTGGAACAAAGGCTACCTTGCCGATGGTGCCGACGATGCTGAGTACGATGTCTCCGGCTGCCAGCGTCGAACGCCGAAATTGGTGGGCTATCTCCGCCGTTGTCCGGCGGACCTGAGCGAGCCGAATCTCGCGCTCGGCCATCTCGCTAGGCCGAACATATGGCACGCCGTTCGGTGTGTGTGGGCCGGGCTTCAGGATCCCGTACACAATAGGCACATCGGGGACCGCGAGCTCGTCCAAGGTCACCAACGGCCACATCACAGCATCCCCTCCAACTCCTTCAGATCCGCCGCGATCTCCGCCTCGAGCGCCCGCAGCTTTCCGAGGATCACCTTCGGCGGCTCGTACTCCACCTCCTCGTGGACGGGCTCCTTGTAGCGGTTGATCGACAGATCGAAGTGCTTCTCCCGAATTTCGCTGACCGGCACCATGAAGTGCTTGGCCGCGCGGTCCGTGTCCTTCTTCGCGTTCTTCTTGCGCCAGCGGTCGAGCGCGTCCGGCAGATCGTTGTCCTTGACGGGGTCGCGCTTGTCGTCGAGTGAGAAGCCGTCGGCCCCGACGTCGTAGAAGAACACGTGGTCGGTCTCGCCGCCCTTCGTGAAGAGGATGATGGCCGTCGAGACGCCAGCGTAGGGCTTGAAGACGCCCGACGGCAGCGAGATGATCCCCTCGAGCTGGTTGTCCTCGACCAGCAACTGGCGGAGCGCCACGTGGGCCTTCGAGGAGCCGAAGAGGACGCCGTCGGGCACGATCGTCGCACTGCGGCCGCCCTTCTTCAGCATTCGGAGGATGAGCGCCACGAAGAGGAGCTCGGTCTTCTTCGTCTTCACCTTCTGGGTGAGGGACGGGTGCACGTCGGGGGCGTCGAGGCTCCCCTTGAACGGGGGGTTGGCGAGGATGACGTCGAAAGAGGCGCTCGCCTGCTTGCCAAATCTATCCGGGAACGAGTTCGACAGCGTGTCCTGGTAGCGGATGTCGGGGTTGTCGACGCCGTGGAGCATCAGGTTCATCGACGCGATGCGCAGCATCGTGCTGTCGAAGTCGAAGCCGTGGAACATCTCGTTCTGGATGTGCTCGCGGAAGGGCTCGAGCTTGTCGCCCGTGTAGATCTTGTCGCCGCTCTCGGCGACGTAGACCCCCTTGGGCGAGCTGTGCTTCTCGAGCAAGTACTGCATGACACCGACGAGGAAGCCGGCGGTGCCGCACGCCGGGTCGCCGACCGTCTCGTACGGCTTCGGCTCGAGCAGCTCGACCATGAAGCGGATGATGTGCCGCGGCGTCCGGAACTGGCCGTTGATGCCGGCGGTCGTCAGCTTGCTGAGGAGGTACTCGTAGAGGTCGCCCTTGGCGTCGCCCTCGGTGATGGGCAGCGCGCCGATCATGTTCACCGCCGCGACGAGCAGGCTCGGCTTCTGGATCAGGAGCTGCGCGTCGGCCATGTACTCGCCGAAGGTCGTGCCGCCGTTCAGCTTTCGGAAGTGCGGGAACACCTCGTCCCGGACGAGGCGCAACATCTCCTCGGCCTTCAGCTGCCGGAAATGCGACCAGCGCAGGCGCTGCTCCTTCGGGCCGAAGGTCCCCTTGAACGGCTTCTTGGTGCGCGCCGCCCGGGCCTCGGCACGCGTCTCGGCGACGTCGAGGAGGCGCGCGAACATCAGGAACGAGATCTGCTCGATGACCGTGAGCGGGTTCGTGATGCCGCCGGTCCAGAACTCCTCCCAGAGCTTGTCGATCTCGTTCTTCAGCTTCCCGGTGATCATGCTCGTTGGCTCTCGGGTGGCGGGCTCGACGGCGCCGCCTTGCGCGGCTCGAAGGTCGCGAGGATGGCGAGGAGCTCGTCGATCTCTGCCTTCTCGGTGAAGACCCCGTCGATGCCGCTTGCGTGGAAGTCGGTGAACGGCGGCGCGTAGAGCCGCTCGAGCTCGATGCCGCCGTTCTGGGCGATGTGGTTCTTGAGCAGCTGGAGAAAGCGCAGCTGCTGCGCCGAGAGGCGGGGATGGTTGTGGACGAAGCCCGTGAAGGCGACATCAACGGCCGCCGGCTCGAGTCCGACCAGACCCCGGAGCACGTCGGCGAGCGAGTGCTTCGCCTCCGCCTGGATGAGGTGCCTCAGGTTGGCCTTGTCGTCCACCTGCAGCACGAGCTTCGCGAGCGCCTCGAGCGCGTCCTCGCGCACCGGCTTACCGACGCGGATCCGCTGCAACGTCGGGTCGCTCATGAAGTGTTGTCGCAGCACCATCTCGACCCGGTGTCGGTACTCGATGAGATCGAGGCCGTCGAGCTTCGGCGTGCGGTCGACGGCCGTCACGCCCTCCTCCGGCACGTCGTACACCTTCGGGGCCAGGCAGTGCGTCGTGCGCTGCGCCTGGTACTTCATGATCCCGCGGAGCTCCGTGCGGACTTCTTCAAGCTGGGGCACGGTGACGGTCGCCCAGAACTCCTTGCTTTCCACGGCAAGGATGGTCGCCGCCTTGCCCTTAACCGGACCCTGGTTCCTCATGAGGAGCCCAACCTCGCCCTCGAGCGCCGCCTTGTAGTCGGCGACTCGGGGCGAGCCCTCGAGCACGGCCTGCTCGAGCCGCGTCACCAGTAGATCGAAGCGGTAGGCGTCCTCGTCGCCCCGGATGTTGCGCCACTTCATGAGCGGCTCGGCCACGGACAGGAGGTCCGCCCTGGTCGCCGGCGCGAACTGCGCGACGGTCTCGCGCCTCGAGAGGAGCTCGAGCTCCTTTCGCTTGTCGCGCACCTCGATGCTCCTCGAGGCCTTGGCGTCCTCGATGTCGCGCACCACCAGATCGACCGCCGCTTGGAAGACGGGATCTGCCATCCTGTGGAGGGCGGCCTGCATCATGCTGATGCGCGCGTGGAAGAGCTGTTCGAGGAGCGACGTCTGCGGCGAGGGCTGCTTCTCCTGGTACTTCTCCTCGAAGAACCAGAAGTTCCGGCCGTGGTCGAAGATGAGGAACTGGGTCTTGTCCTCGCCCGGCCCGAACAGGTCGCGGCACAGGCGCGTCCCGCGACCGATCATCTGCCAGAACTTCGCGGGCGTCTTGACCGCCTTGGCGAACACGAGGTTCACGACCTCCGGGACGTCGATGCCCGTGTCGAGCATGTCGACCGAGATGGCGATGACCGGGTCCGACGTCTTCACCTTGAAGTCGTCGATGAGCTGGTCGGCGCGCGGCTCCTGGTTGTCGATGACGCGGCAGTAGGTGCCGCCGTACACCGGGTACATCTCCTGGAAGAGCTCGGCGAGGTGCACGGCATGCAGGTGACTCTTCGCGAACACGATCGCCTTGCCGAGGCGGCCGGTCGCGTCCCGGATGCCCTCCTCCATCAGGCTCCGCAGGATGATTCGGCTCGTGTCCTTGTTGAAGACGTCGCGGTCGATCGCCCCGGGCTCGAACTCGACCGACGGCGGATCGTCCTCTTGCGCCTCGAGCTCGGCGCGCTGCGCCGCGGACATGGCCGAGTACTTGAGGCCCGACTCGCGGAACCTCGACTGATACTCGCGCACGCGGAACGGGACGAGGTAGGGCGGCGTCGAGGTGACGGCCTCGTCATAGGTGAAGTTCGCGGTCGGGTCGTGGTGCTCGCAGCCGAACAGCCTGAAGGTGTCGCGGTCAGCGTACTGGAGCGGAGTGGCCGTGAGCCCCACTTGCAGGGCGTCGAAGTACATCACGAGCTCGCGGTACTTCCGGTAGATGCTCCGGTGCGACTCGTCGAAGATGACGAGGTCGAAGAACCCGACGTCGAACGACTCGTAGCACTTCATCATCGCCGGGTACGTGGCGAGGTAGACGCGCTTGTTCCGGTCCGAAGAGGTCGCGCTGTCGACGATGACGCGCGGCTCGCCTGGCAGGAACTCCTTGAAGACGTTCAGGCCCTGCTTTCGCAGCTCGCGCCTGTCGCAGAGGAACAGGATGCGCTTCGCCCAGCCGGAGCGCATCAAGAGCTCGGAAAGGGAGATGGCCACGCGTGTCTTGCCGGTGCCCGTCGCCTGCACGAGCAGCGCGCGCCGGAACTTCTGCTCGAAGCGCTCCGTGACGCGCTTGATGGCCTCGAGCTGGTACATGCGCTCGGCGATGGCGAGGTTCGGGGCGACCGTGGCGAGCGGCTGCTTGTTGTTCCGCTGGTGCGCCAGGTACTCCAGGCTGTCCTTCGAGTAGAAGCCGTAGATCTTGCGCGGAGTGTAGCCCTGCGCGTCGTCCCACACGTGGATGTCGATGCCGTTCGTGTAGAAGATGACCGGGCGCTGGCCGGTCTCCCGCTCGAGGCAGGCGGCATAGGTGCGCGCCTGCTCGGCGCCGGCGCGCGCCTCCTTCGCCGTCCTCTTCGCCTCGATGACGGCGAGCGGCTTGCCGTCGTCGCCGTAGAGGACGTAGTCCGCACGCCCGTCGCGCGAAGCCGTCGGCATCGTGGTGAGCGGGACCTCCTGGCCGACCTCTGCGGTGCTCGAGCCGTTCGGCCCGACGTCCCAGCCCGCCTCGATGAGCTCCTGGTCGATGAGGCGGTGGCGCGTCGCCTCCTCGCTCAAGTGCAGGACGTTCGCGGTCTCGTCGCCCTGCGCTCGTAGGGCAGCGAGGTCGTCCTGCGTGCGCGCGACGAACGCCTCGGCCAGAACTCGCTTCTGGCGCTCCGCCTCGAGGTCGGCGAGCACCCTCTTGAGCTGCTCCTCCTGCTGCGCGAGCCGCTCGAGCGCCGCCTTCTTCTCTTGCTGAAGGGCGGCGCCGTCGACCGCCGCCACCGGCGCGGGCTCCTGGTACGCCGGGCAGTGCGCGCGCTCGCCGCCGTCGATGCGGAGGAACACCCACTGCGCCACGTCGAAGCCATCGCGCAGCCCTTGGAGCGCGGCGAGAACGCTCGGGGTCTCACGATGCGCGGCCCGGTTGCCCGCCTTCCGGATGGAGTGGAGCTTGGCGAGCACGACGTCGGGGACCGCCGCCCGGAACGGGTCCTCGTTCAGGAGGTCGAAGACGCTGTCGGTGTAAGGGCGCGGCAGCCGGTACGCGTCGTAGATGACGACGACCACGTTCTCGACGAGCGTCCGCAGCTTGAGGAGCGCGCTCGCCGGGTCAGGCCGCGCGTAGGCCTCCGCGAAGCCGCCGAGATCCGCGAGCTCGGGATGCGTCGGTCGCAGGAACTCGAAGTTCTGCGACTTCATGAGCGTGCTCTCGGGCTGCATGCCGAGACGGAGAGCATGTTCCGTTCCATCACCCCGGCACCTTGTACTTCCCGAGCCAGTTCGTCAGCGTCTGGTAGTTCTTGAAGCCGACAAGCGCCGCCGCCCGGGTCTTGCTTCCCGCCGCCTCTTCGAGGGCCCGCGGGAGGTAGTGACGCACGACCTCACCGAGGACGTCGAGGAGCCTAAACCCGTCACCAAGCGGACGCCCGAGGATTCCGTCACGGGCGCCCCCTGGGGCAGCCAGGAGGGCCTCTCGCGCCTCGGTCGCGTCGATGCTCGGGCCCTTCGACCAGATGAACGCGCGCCGGAGCGTCCCCTCGAGCTCCCGCACATTGCCCGGCCACGCGTGCTGGAGGAGAAGGTTCCTTCCACCGGGAGAGAGCTTCTTCTGCACGGCACCGGGGCGGGCGCCGAGCTCGGTGTTGAGCTTCTCGACCAGGCGGTCGACGAGAAAGCCCACGTCTCCCTCGCGCTCCCGGAGCGGCGGCACCTGGACGCCGAGCACGTTGAGGCGGTAGTACAGATCCTCGCGGAAGCTTCCCTCCCGCACGGCCTGAGCAAGATTCCGGTTCGTTGCCGCGATCACGCGCACGTCGACCCGGATGTCCTCCTTGCCGGCGAGCGGGCGCACCTTCTTCTGCTGAAGCGCCCGGAGGAGCTTCACTTGGTGCTCGGCCGCGAGCTCACCAACCTCGTCGAGGAACAAGGTGCCGCCCTGGGCCTGCTCGAAGTAGCCCTTGCGGTCGGCGTGGGCACCCGTGAACGCGCCCTTCTTGTGCCCAAAGAACTCCGACTCGAAGAGCTCCCGCGGCACGGCGCCGCAGTTGACCTCGACGAAGCGGCCACTCGCCCGCAGGCTCTCGCCGTGGATCGCCTCGGCAAGGAGCTGCTTGCCCGTGCCCGATTCGCCTTCGATCAGGACCGCCTCGGAGAACGGCGCCGCCTGCCGCGCCTTGTGCACGAGGCGCTTCATCACCTCGCTGCGGTGCAGGATGTCGCCGAACTTCGGCTCCTCCGCGCGCGCGCCCTCGGCGAGCCGGGCAAGCGCCTGGCTCGTCTGGCGTACGGCCGCCGGGATGAACTCGGCCGCCAGCTCGAACGGGACATCGACGGTCGCGACCCCCTTTGCCTTCGACGACTCGATGAGCTCCGCTTCGAACCGCGTCTTGGCGACGATGATCCAGATCGCCGCCATGGCCGGCGTGCCGGGGCTCAGGTGGAAGGTGAGCTTCGCGTTCTTGCCGTACTTGTCGAGGGTCCACGGGATGGCGTCCATCACCGCGTGGTAGATGTCCGCGTGGTGGGTCGGTGAGGACAGCGCCACCTGGCGGACGACGATGTCCGCCCTGGTGCGCCCCTTCAACCAGCGCTCGTACTCGGCAACCGCCTCGTCCGCGTAGTTGTCGAGCAGCACCGCGTGGTCGAAGCTCCGCTCGGCGAGCGCACGGGCGATCGGCCCCGATCCCTCGCCCTCCCGTGACGCGCCGACGAGATCCGTCTTCCCGATCCAGGCCAGAAGAACACGCGCCATGGTCAGCCCAGCGTAACAAGTCTTCTGACGGGAGAACGGATCTTCTTGTGCGGGGCTCATCTTCGTCGCCAAAGCGCCGCAAACACGGCGCCTGCGCCGGCCGTCGCGCTGGCACGCGAAGTGAATTGCAGCGCCAGCATGAACACGCATGCATCTCTCACCGTCCTCGTCGACGTCGGCGCCGACGCTGTCGAAGCCCACATCCGCGACCACCGCACCGACGCCCTGTCGCTCTTCGCGCCGCTGAACGAGGCGCAGCGCACGGGGCTCGTGACCGATGCGTGGTCGATCGGCCTCCGGGCGCTCACGAACGCCTACAAGCAGGCCGAGGAGTCGCGCCTCTCGGACATCGGCAAGACTCTGAAGGAGGATCTCGACCGGCAGCTCACGTCCTGCATCGAGCGGCAGCAGGCGACCGTGCTCGAGGTGCTCGCCCGGTACTTCGATCCGCGCGACGGTCAGCTCGTCGTGCGGCTCGAGGGGTTCCTCCGTGACGAGGGCGACCTCACAAAGACGATGGATCGGTTCCTCGCGCCCGAGCACGGCGCGCTCGCCCAGACGCTCGCGCACGCACTCGGCGAGAACAGCCCCCTTCTCAGGCGCCTCAGCCCAACCGACAGCGAGGGCGTGCTCTGCCTGATGCAGACGAAACTCCACGAGGCGCTGACCGCGAGCCACGTCGAGGTGGCGCGCGCGCTCGACCCCGCAGCCGAAGACGGCGCCATCGCACGGTTCCTCCGCACGCTCCGGCAGGAGCTGCAGAAGGCCGACAACGACCGCACAAAGCAGCTCGCCCTCGCCACGAAGGCGCTCGACGCCAACGACGAGACCTCGCTCCTCTCTCGCCTGATGCGTGAGACGGCCGACGCGAAGAACGCGTTCGTGGCGGCCATGAACCCGGAGCTCGCGAACTCGCCGATGGCCATCCTGAAGAGCGCGCTCTCCACGCTGCTCGGCGAGCACATGAAGTCCCAGGCCGAGGGGATGGCCCTCATGCAGCAGCGGCAGACCAGGTTCGAGCAGGACGTGCACGAGTCGCTGGTGCGGCTCGAGGAGCGCAAGCGCGCTGACGCGAACTCCACGCGCGGTGGCCTCGACTACGAGGAAGCCGTCCTCCGCTTCGTCGAGCGCGCCGTCCGCGGTGCGCCCGTCACGGTCGAGGCTACCGGCAGGACCGTCGGGGCGCGGCCTGCGTGCAAGGTTGGGGACCAGGTCATCCGCTTCACCGCCGAGAGCGCGTTTGCGGGCGGGGCGCTGGTCCTCGAGGCGAAGCGCGACGGCAGCTACGCCGTACCCAAGGCTCTCTCGGAGCTCGACGTCGCCCGCAGCAACCGCATTGCCGCAGCCGGGGTGTTCGTGATGGCCCGGGGCCACGTTCCGGCGGGTTTCCCGAACTTCGCGCGCTACGGCAACGACGTCCTCGTCGTTTGGGACGAGGACGACGAGGCGACCGACCCGTACCTCCACGCGGCGATCCTTCTCGGCCTCGCCCTCGCGAGCCGCCAGCGTTGCCCCGAGGATGCCGGCAACCTCGCGGCGCTCGCGGACGTCGAGCACCGCATCCAGGCGGAGCTCGAGCGCTTCGACAAGATGCGCAAACTTGTGGAGTCGATCCGCGGCGACGCCGAGAAACTCGCTGTGGAGCTCGGGCGGGGCGGGAAGGCCCTCGACCTCCTCTTGCGCAAGGCGAAGGAGACCCTGCAGGCGCTCCACGTCGAGCTGACGGAGGAGGCGGGCGCCATGTCCGAGCCCGTCATGCTTCTGCCAGCATCCCTCGCGCAGGCGCGTGCGGCGCTCGAGACGGTCGAGAGCGCGTAGATGGCGGGCGCGTGCGCGGGCGCGGGCGCGGGTGCGTGGGCGGGAGCGGGTGCGGGCGCGGGTGGGGGTGCGGGCGCGGGCGCGGGAGCGGGCGCGGGAGCGTGAGGGGGCGCGGGCGCGGGCGTGCGCGTGGGCCCGAGGCCCGGACGCGGCGCGACGGCGCCCGGCCGCTCGGGGTCACGGTGGCGAACGCCTCTTCTCTCACCTACGCTCTCGCCTCAGCGGCGGCGCGCGCGGCCGCGCTCCCCGCCGATGAGCGACACGACCCTCACCCACGCCGCCGGCGAGCGCGGCAAGACCGGCCGCCGGCCGGTGCTCACGCTGGCGCTCACCTCGGAGCGCCCCCTCGAGCCCGGCGTGCGGCTCGATCTGCGCGACGTCGACGTGGTCGAGGTCGGTCGCGGCGCGCGGCGCGAGGTCGCGGCGAGCGAGGTCGACGGCGAGCGCCGCCTGCGCCTGTCGTGGCCGGACGGCTGGATGTCGAGCCGGCACCTGCGCCTCGTGCGCGTGATGGGCAGCTGGGTGCTCGAGGATTTGCGCTCGAAGAACGGCACCCGCCTCGACGGCGCACCGGTCGAGCGAGCGGCGCTCTCGGACGGCGCCCTCATCGAGTGCGGGCACAGCTTCCTCGTGTTCCGGTCCGTGCCGGACGTGCCGCGCGACGCCGTGATCGAAGAGGGCCCCGACCGCGTCGGCGCGCTCGCGACCTTCCACGTGCCCTTCGGTCGCGAGCTCGCGCGCCTCGCGGCGGTCGCCCCCACCGACGTGCCCGTGCTCCTCTGCGGCGAGACCGGCACGGGCACGGAGGTCGCCGCGCGTGCCGTGCACGAGCGCTCGGGGCGCGCGGGCGCCTTCGTGGCCGTCAACTGCGGCGCCCTGCCGGCGAGCCTCGTCGAGGCCGAGCTTTTCGGCAGCCGCAAGGGCGCCTACACGGGGGCCGACGCCGAGCGCGAGGGCCTCGTGCGCGCCGCCCGCGCGGGCACGCTCTTCCTCGACGAGGTCGGCGACCTGCCGCTGCCCGCGCAGCCGGCGCTCTTGCGCGTGCTGCAGGAGCGCGAGGTCGTGCCCGTCGGAGCGACGCGCGCCGAGCGCGTCGACTTCCGCCTCGTCTCGGCGACCCACCGCGACCTCGCGGCGCTCGGCGCCGAGGAGCGCTTCCGGGCCGACCTCCACGCGCGCCTCGCCGGCTTCACGCTCAGCCTGCCGCCGCTCCGCGCCCGAGCGGAAGATCTCGGCCTGCTCGTCGCCGAGCTCCTCGGGCGCGCGGGCGCCCCGAGCCCCGTGCGGCTCGAGCACGAAGCGGCCCGGGCGCTCTTGCGCCACGCCTGGCCGCTCAACGTGCGCGAGCTCGACCGCGCCCTCGCGGCGGCGCTCGCCCTCGCGGGGGGCGAGCCGATCGGTCTCGAGCACCTGCCCGCCGAGCTCGGGGCCGCCCGGGA
>JADLAB010000417.1 GCA_020848455.1 Polyangiaceae bacterium | reverse complement strand
GCGGCAAATGGAACGCGTTTCTGACCGGCTACCCAAACTTCGGTGGGACAAAGTCGGGAGACAAACTACACAAACCCACGACAATTAATCTGTTAACGCCTATGGGGCCGGGGGGTGAGGGGAAAAGCTAGGTCCGGATGCCGCTTGCGTCGGCGGCAAGGGTTCAGGGCTCAGCAGGTTTCAACCTGTCGGTGCTCTAGGGCGCGACGAAGCGGAACACGTAGGCCTCCTGGCGCGTGCTCGACGCGTGCAGCACCACGTCCCCGAGGTCGAGATCGCCCGAGGCCGAGCCGCCGACCACGGCGCCGTCGGGGAGCGCGCGCACGCTCGTCACGGTCTGGTCGGGCGCTCCTGCGCGAATCCGCGCGCCGGCGGCGAGCTCGCGGTGTGCCTACGCGCCGTACCGCACGCTCGCAGCGGCGCTCGAGCGCGCCGGCACGACGCACAGTCATCCTGGCTCCCCGTTTGCGCATGAGGCACCTTCTACAAACTTATCCGCTACTTAGGACGCAACAACCACCCTGACGCTGCCGCCCTGCCTCTCGGTGGAAAGAACCTCCACGTCAAGACCGGCACCGCGTCGGCTCGGCCGGGACACACGGGGCGGGCCGTGCTTGGACCCCCTAGCCTTCTGGACCCACGGCACTGTAGAGCGGCCTAGCATGCGGAGGCGGGTTGCCATATGCTCGGCCTGCTGCCGCCGTACGCGCGGCAACCGAGGTGGTGGCCCATGCATCGTCATGTCCTGCGGGCGCTCGCCCTTGCCGTCGCGTTTCTGTGGCCGCTGCGTGTCCTCGCGGCGACCCCGACCGCCACCACGACGGCCGCGACGTCCGTCACGACCTCATCGGCGACCCTCAACGGCTCGGGCGTACCGAATGGCGAGGCGGCGACGGGCTGGTTCCGCATCGATGCGACGAATCCGGGGACCTGCGATGACACCTTCGGCACGCGTCTGCCCAGCACGGACGGCACGGATATCGGCGCTGGCTCGACCTCCGTGCCGTTCTCCATCACCGCGACCGGCTTGACGCCGGGCGTCGCTTACTACTTCTGCGCGCTCGTCGGCAACGCGTCGGGGACGGCGTTCGGCGCCGTGCTCTCGTTCACGGTGCCCGGTGCGCCGATCGCCGAGACCAGCGCCGCGTCCGCCGTGACCAGCACGGGGGCGACGCTCATGGGCTCCGCCAATCCCATAGCGGCCTCGACAACCGGATGGTTCCGCTACGGTACGACCGACCCCGGGACGTGTGACGACACCTTCGGCACGCGCGCGCCCACGAGCAGCGGCACGCTGCTCGGGTCGGGCACCTCGCCCGTCGACTACACCCGGACCATCACCGGCCTGACGCCCGGCACCACGTATTACTCCTGCGCCATCGCCGAGAACGCGTTCGGAACGTCCTTTGGCACGGTGCTGTCGTTCACGACGCTGGCCATCCCGCCGGTCGTGACGACCAACGCCGCGACGCTCGTCACGGGCGCGACGGCACAGCTCAACGGCGCGGCCAACCCGGGAGGTGCGGCGACCACGGGCTGGTTCCGTTACGCGACAACTAGCCCGGGCTCCTGCAGCGACGCGTTCGGCACCCGCGCACCCGGGAGCGGTGGGTCCGCGCTCGGGGCTGGCAACTCGGCGACGAGCTACGCCGTCGCCGTCGGCGGCCTGACCCAAGCCACGACCTACTACTTCTGCGCAATCGGCGAGAGCTCAGCGGGCCTGTCGTTCGGAGCGGTCCTCACGTTCACGACCCCCGCGCCGCCGCTCACCGCAACGTCGGCTCCAACCAGCATCACGAACACGGCAGCCACGCTGAATGCGTCCGCCACACCGAACCGCGCGGCGACGACGGGCTGGTTTCGCTACGCCGCGACGGACCCGGGCGCCTGTGATGACAGCTTCGGCTCCCGCATCCCCGCGAGCAGTGGCACCGCACTCGGCTCAGGCAGCGCGCCGGTTTCGTACTCGCAACCGCTGTCGGGCTTGTCGCCTGGCTCGACCTACTTCTTCTGTGCCATCGCCTCGAACAGCGAGGGAATGTCGTTCGGCGCGGTCGCGTCGTTCACGACACCAAGCGCGCCGACCGCGACCACCACGGCAGCCGCGCTCGTCACCGCTACGGGCGCGCAGCTCAACGCCACGGGCAATCCCGCCCTGAGCTCGGCCACCGGCTGGTTCCGCTACGCCACGAGCGCTCCTGGTGGCTGCAATGACTCTTTCGGTACGCGTGCGCCCACGAGCAGCGGCACGGCCCTCGGCGCTGGCTCGTCGCCAGTCGCCTACGCTCGCAGCTTGACCGGCCTCACTCCTGCGACGACGTATTACTTCTGCGCCATCGTCCAGAACGGCTACGGGACATCGTACGGGGTCCTGCTCTCCTTCACGACTCTCGCCAACCCCCCGACCGTTGCGACCAACGCCGCGACCCTGCTCACGGGCACGACGGCACGGCTCAACGCCTCGGCGAATCCGGGCGGCGCCGCGACCACCGGCTGGTTCCGCTACGACACCACCAGTCCCGGCACCTGCAACGACGTCTTCGGCACCCGTGCGCCCTCCTCCGGCGGCTCCGACCTCGGCACGGGCAACTCGACCGTCGCCTTCTCGCAAGGGATCAGCGGACTCACCCCGGCGACCAGCTACTACTTCTGCGCCATCGCCCAGAACTCCGCGGGAGGCGGCTCGGGGGCGGTGCTGAGCTTCACGACGCCGTCGCCGCCCGCGGTCACGACCTCGGCGGCGAGCAGCGTCACGAGCGCGACCGCGCTGCTCAACGGCTCCGGCACGCCCAACGGCTCCGCCACGACCGGCTACTTCCGCTACAGCTCCGTCAATCCCGGCAGCTGTGACGACTCGTTCGGCACGCGTGCGCCCACTGCGGGCGGTTCGACGCTCGGCTCAGGCCCCTCGGCCGTCGCCTACTCGCAACCGATCTCGGGGCTCACACCTGGCACGAGCTACTTCTACTGCGCGATCGCCTCGAGCTTCGAGGGGACGTCGTTCGGCGCCGTGCTGTCCTTCACCACGGCGAGCGCGCCGACCGCAGCGACCTCGCCCGCCACCGCGGTCACCACCACGACCGCGACCCTCAACGGAGCTGCAACCCCCAATCTCAACGCCGCCACCGGTTGGTACCGGTACGCCGCGGCCGACCCGGGCAGCTGCAACGACGCCTTCGGAACCCGCGCTCCCACCGCCGGTGGCACGGCGCTCGGCGCGGGTGCGACGCCGGTCGCCTACTCGAGCGCCATCACTGGCCTGCTGCCGGCGACGACCTACTACTTCTGCGCGGTCGCGCAGAACGCCTATGGGACCTCGTACGGGTCCGTCCTGTCGTTCACCACGCCCGCCGCGCCTCCAGCGGCCACGACGACCGACGCCACGCTCCTCACGGGCACCACGGCTCAGCTCAACGCCACGGCCAACCCGGGCGGCGCCGACACGACCGGCTGGTTCCGCTTCTCGGAAACCAACCCAGGAAGCTGCAACGACAGCTTCGGCATGCGCGTCCCGACGGCCGGCGGCTCGCCGGTGGGCTCCGGCAACACCGCCGTCGCGTTCTCCCTGGGCATCACGAGCCTGCTACCCGGAACGACCTTTTACTTCTGTGCCATCGCCGAGAATGCCGTGGGCATCGCGTTCGGCACCGTGCTCACGTTCACGACGCCGACTCCGCCAACGGCTACGACCATGGCGGCGACCGTCATCTCCAGCACCACCGCGACTCTCAACGGCATCGGCACGCCCAACGGCTCTGCCACGACCGGCTATTTCCGCTACAGCTCGGTGAACCCCGGCAGCTGCGACGACAGCTTCGGCTCCCGGGTGCCCGCAATCGGGGGCTCCGCGCTCGGCTCGGGTACGACCGCCGTGTCCTTTGCCCAGTCGATCTCCGGCCTGTTGCCGGGCACCTCCTACTACTTCTGCGCGATCGCCTCGAGCTTCGAGGGCACGGGGCTCGGCGCCGTCCTGTCGTTCACGACGGCGACGGCTCCCACTGCGGCAACCAGTGCGGCCACGTCCGTCACGACCATCGCTGCTTCGCTCAACGGCTCCGCCAGTCCCAACGGCGCGGCGACCACGGGCTGGTTCCGCTACAGCGCCACGGATCCAGGCGCCTGCAACGACAGCTTCGGGGTGCGTGCGCCGACGAGCGGTGGGTCCGTGCTCGGCCAGGGCTGGTCCCCCGTCGCCTACGGCCGTCCAATCGCGGGGCTCGCGCCGGGAACGACGTACTACTTCTGTGCCATCGCCCAGAACACCTACGGCACGTCGTTCGGGCAGATCCTGTCTTTCACCACACTCGCCACGGCGCCAGCCGTGACGAGCACGCAAGCGACGTTGCTCACCGGCACCGGTGCGACGGCGAACGGCGTGGTGAACCCGGGCGGCGCCGCGACGACCGCCTGGTTCCGCTATGCGACAGCCAGTCCCGGCAGCTGCAATGATACCTTCGGCACGCGTGCGCCGGCGAGCGACGGCGCTGCGCTCGGCGCCGGCAACTCGCCCGTTTGGTATTCGCAGCCGATCAGTGGCCTTTCACCGGGCACTACGTACTACCTCTGCGCGGTTGCGCAGAACTCCGTCGGGATGGCCTTCGGCCTCGTCTTGTCGTTCACAACGCCATTGCCCCCCGCCGCTACCACCTTGGCGGCAACCTCGATCACCGGTACCGGTGCGCAGCTCAATGGCTCGGCTACCCCCAAAGGCGCGCAGTCTACCGGCTACTTCCGCTACGGCACCACCGACCCCGGCACCTGCGACGACACGTTCGGGACGCGTGCCCCGGTGAGCGGGGGCACCTCGCTCGGCGCCGGATACTCCCCGGTGACGTACCTGCTACCACTGTCCGGCCTGTCGACCGGCACGACCTACTACTTCTGCGCCGTCGCCTCCAGCGCAGAGGGTACGGCGTTCGGGTCCGTCTTGTCGTTCACGACGCCCAGTGCTCCCTCGGTCGCGACCAATGCCGCCACGCTCGTCTCCTCCTCGGGGGCCACCCTGAACGGCTCGGCCGATCCCAACCTCGACTCCGCCTACGGCTACTTCCGCTACTCCGCCACGAACCCCGGCGCGTGCAGCGACGCCTTCGGCACGCGCTTGCCGTCGAGCAGCGCTTCGGACCTGCCGCTCGGCTCTGGCGGCGACCCCGTCGCGTTTTCGTACGCGCGGACCGGCCTCACGGCGGCGACGACCTACTACTTCTGCGCCATCGCCCGCAACTCGTACGGCACCACATTTGGGCCGCTGCTGACGCTGACGACCCTCAGCGCCGCGCCGAGCGCGGTCACGGGCAGCGCTTCTCCGGTGACGGGCACCACGGCCACGCTCAACGGTACGTCCAATCCGAACGGCGACGGGGCGACTGCCTGGTTCCGCTTCGACACGACGAGCCAGGGCACCTGCAATGACACCTTCGGCACGCGCGCGCCGCTGGCGGGGGGCCCCTTCCTGGGCTCCGGCACCACGGTCGTGCCATTCACGCAGGACATCACAGGCCTGACGCCCGGCACCACTTACTATTATTGCGCCATCGCGCAGAACGCATTGGGCACGACCTTCGGCACGGTGTCGTCGTTCATGGCGGCGCTTCCGCCCGCCGTCACGACCACGGCAGCCACCGGCATGACGACCACCAGTCCGACGCTGAACGGTTCGGCCACGCCAAACGGCGCCGCGACGACCGGTTGGTTCCGCTACAGCACCACGGACCCCGGCAGCTGCGACGACGCCTTCGGCACGCGCACTCCGTCGATTGGGGGAACCGCGCTCGGTTCGGGCACCTCGCCGGTCGCCTTCTCCCGGTCGCTCGCCGGTCTCGTCACGGGACGGATCTACTACTTCTGCGCGATCGCCTCGAACTCCGAGGGCACGTCCTTCGGAGCGGTGCTCTCGTTCACGACGATCGGCCCGCCGAGCGCGACGACCAACGCGGCGACGCTCGTCACCAGCGCCAGCGCCACCATCAACGGCGCCGCAGCGCCGAACTGGAACGCGGCGTGGGGCTATTTCCGCTACAGCACCACGAACCCGGGCACCTGCAGTGACGGCTTCGGCACGCGCGTGCCCAGCTCCAGCGCATCCGACACCGCGCTCGGCGCGGGCGACAGCCCGGTCGCCTACTCGCGCCCGCTCGCGGGCCTGCTGGCAGGGACCCGCTACTACTACTGCGCCATCGCACGCAACACCTATGGCACGTCCTTCGGGGCGGTTCTGTCCTTCACCACACTCGCGACGCCGCCCACGGTGGCGACCTCGGCGGCCACCGCGGTGACGTCGAGCGGTGCGACGTTGAACGGCACGGCGAACCCGCGTGGCGACGCCACGACCGGCTGGTTCCGCTACGCGTTGACGAACCCCGGGACGTGCAACGACGCCTTCGGCACCAGGGCTCCTCTGGTCGGCGGCTCCGCCCTCGGAGCAGGCACGACGGCCGTGGCCATGTCGCAGGTGCTCAGCGGCCTGTCGCCCGGCGCGACCTACTACTACTGCGCCATCGCGCAGAACGCTCTCGGGCTGTCGTTCGGCGGCCTGCTGGCGTTCACGACCACCGCACCACCCACGACGATCACCCTGCCTGCGACGCCCATTGGCTCGACCAGCGCGACGCTCAACGGCAGCGTCAACCCCAACGGCTACGCGACGACCGGCTGGTTCCGTTACAGCGCCGTCGACCCGGGTGCCTGCGACACGGCGTTCGGCACGGCGACCGGCGTCACGACCCTCGGAGCGGGCACCTCGCCCGTCGCCTTGCCGCAGCCCATCACGAGTCTCTCGCCAGCGACGACCTACTACTTCTGCGCCATCGCCCAGAGCGCCGCCGGGACCTCCCTCGGCGCCCTGCTGGCGTTCACGACGTCGGCCGCGCCGCCGTCCGTGACGACCGTCGCGGCGGCGAACGTGACGGACACCACCGCGGACCTCGAGGCCACGGTCAATCCGAATGGCGATGACACGACGGGTTGGTTCCGCTTCGGCACTGCGCACCCCGGTACCTGCAACGACATCTTCGGTACGCGCCTACCCACGAGCGGCGGCAGCGCGCTCGGCGCCGGCAACGCGCCGCAGAGCCTGGCGCTGCCGGCCACGGGACTCGTCGCCGGAACGACGTACTACTACTGCGCGCTCGCTTCGAACGCTTTCGGCACTTCGCTCGGCACCGTCCTGTCGTTCACCACCGCCTCGCCGCCCGTGACGGTGACCTTGGCGGCAACCGCCGTGGACAGCGCCGGCGCCACGCTCAACGGCCAGGTGGACCCGAATGGTGCCGCGACCACGGCGTGGTTCCGCTACAGCGCCACCGACCCCGGCGCCTGCGACGACGCGTTCGGTACGCGCGCACCCTCGATCGGCGGAAGCGCCCTCGGATCCGGCAGTACGGCCGTGCCGTACTCCGAAAGCCTCATCGGCCTGTCGACGGGCACGACGTATTACTTCTGCGCCATCGGGCAGAGCGTGCTTGGCACGACGTTCGGCACGGTGATGTCGTTCACGACACTCGCTGCCCCCACGACGACGACCACGGCGGCGACATCGATCACGGCCAGCTCCGCGACGCTCAACGGCCTTGCCAACCCGAACCTCCTCGCGACCACGGGGTGGTTCCGCTACAGCACCACCGATCCAGGGACCTGTGACGACAGCTTTGGCACCCGCGCGCCGGCAAGCGACGGGACCACGCTCGGCTCCGGCTCGGCCCCGGTTGCGTACTCGATCCTGCTGAACGGCCTCGCACTCGGCACGACCTATTACTACTGCGCGATCGCCGCGAACGCGGTGGGCACCAGCGTCGGCACGGTGGCCTCGTTCACCACGGGCAACGCCCCGACGGTCGCGACCTCGGGCGCCAGCGGGATTGCGGCCACGATCGCATCGCTCGAAGGCTCGGCCATACCGAATCTAGTCGCGACCACGGGTTGGTTCCGCTACTCCACCGCGAACCCCGGAACCTGCGATGACGTCTTCGGCACGCGCGCGCCGCCCGCCGGCGGGGTAGCGCTCGGCAGTGGCGCCACGGCCACGCCGTACACGCAGTCGCTGGCAGGTCTCGCCCAAGGCACGACCTACTATTTCTGCGCCATCGCGTCGAACAGCGTCGGCACGCGCTTCGGCGCTGTCCTGTCGTTCACGACGGCCGGAGCCCCCAGCGTGGCCACCGCCGCCGCGAGCGCCGCGACCTCGAACAGCGCGACGCTCAACGGCTCGGCGAGTCCGAACCAGCTCGCGGCGACAGGCTGGTTCCGCTACGGCACCACCGACCCGGGGAGCTGCAACGACGCCTTCGGCTCGCGCGCGCCCGTGGCAGGCGGCAGCGCACTCGGGTCCGGCACGGCCGTCGTTCCCTTCGCCGAGGCGCTCACCGGACTCGCGCCCGCCACGACCTACTATTTCTGTGCCATCGCCTCGAACGCCGCGGGGACGCGCTTTGGTTCCGTCCTGTCGTTCGCGACGCCGGCGGCTCCGGTGGCAGAGACGTATCCGGCCACGGGGGTGACGGACACGACCGCGACGCTAGCAGGCGCGGCGATGCCGAGTTTCGACCCGACCATGGGCTGGTATCGCTACGACACGAGCGATCCGGGTAGCTGCAGCGACTCCTTCGGCACGCGCGCTCCCGCCGTGGGTGGTACGGCCCTCGGAGCGGGCTCCACGCTCGTGCCCTACTCGCAAGGCCTGACTGGTCTTCAACCGGGCACGACCTATTACTTCTGCGCCATCGCCTCGAACGCGTTCGGTACGGCCCTCGGCTCCGTGCTCACGTTCACGACCACGGCGCCGCCGACCGTGACGACCGTCCCGGCGTCGGCGGTCTTGGGGACGAGCGCCACGCTCAACGGTACGGCGAATCCGAACCTCGCCGCCGCGCTCGGCTGGTTCCGCTACTCTGCGACGGATCCCGGGAGCTGCGACGACTCGTTCGGCACGCGCGCGCCGGCGGGAGGGGGCAGCGTCCTCGGCGCCGGGGGGAGCGCCCTGCCCTACGCACGACCGATCGTGGGCCTCGCGCCCGCCACGACCTACTACTTCTGCGCCATCGCCTCGAACGCCGCAGGGGTAGGCCTCGGCACCGTGACGTCGTTCACCACGCCGGCCGCGCCCACCGTGGTCACGGTCGGCACGAGCGACGTCACCAGCACCGGAGCGACTCTCAACGCCTCGGCCGACCCGCACCTGGCGGAGGCAACCGGCTACTTCCGCTACGCGACGACCAACCCTGGGACTTGCGACGACGCCTTCGGCACGCGCGCGCCCGCGAACGGCGGCGCCGCCCTCGGCAGTGGCTCGGGCCCTGTCCCCTACTCCCAGGGTGTCACCGGCCTCACACCGGCGACGACGTACTATTACTGCGCCGTCGCGTCCAACGTGGTCGGTACGGGACTCGGCGTTGTGATGTCATTCACGACGCCCGACGCACCCAGCGTGACGACCGACCCGGCGACATCCGTCGTCTCCAATGCGGCGACGCTCCACGGCCATGCGAATCCACACCTCGTCGCGACGACTGGCTGGTTCCGCTACGCCACGTCGAATCCGGGCGTGTGCGACGACGCTTTCGGCACGCGGGCGCCGGCCTCGGACGGCAGCCCGCTCGGCAGCGGCTCGAGTCCCGTCGCGTATTCCGAGTTGATCGCGGGCCTCGCTCCAGCGACCACCTACTACTACTGCGCCATCGCCTCCAACGCGCACGGTACGCGCTTCGGGGCGATACTTTCCTTCACCACGACGGGCCCACCGGTGGTCACGACGCACGCCGCCACCGCGGTGGTGAGCACCGCGGCCACGCTTCACGGAACGGCGTACCCGAACTTGTCCGCGGCGACGGGATGGTTCCGCTACGACACGACGGACCCGGGGGCGTGCGACGACACGTTCGGCACGCGCGCGCCGTCGTCCGACGGCACGGCGCTCGGCGCGGGCGGGAGCGCCGTCGATTACAGCGAAGATCTCATCGGACTTTCTCCCGGGACGACGTACTACTTCTGCGCGCTCGCGCAGAACCAGGTGGGGACGGCCTTCGGGCAGATCTTGTCGTTCACCACGTCCCCGGACTTGCCGATCGTCACGACGAATCCGCCGACCGACGTGTCCGGCGACGCGGCGGTGCTGAACGGCGTTGCCAATCCCAACGGTGGTAGCGCCACCGGTTGGTTCCGGTACGACAGTGTGGACCCGGGCAGCTGCGATGACGCCTTCGGCGTGCGCGCTCCCGCAAGCGGCGGCGCGACGCTCGGCGCCGGTCACTCCGACGCGCCGTACGCGCTGGCGATCGCGGGGCTCACGGTGGGCGGCACCTATTACTATTGCGCGCTCGCCTCGAACGCCGCCGGGACGAGCGTCGGCGACCTCGTGAGCTTCGTGGCGGGGGGCGCTCCGCCAACCGTCACGACCGAGGTCGCGACCGGCGTCGAGGCGACGACCGCGACCGTGGGCGGCACAGCCGATCCGAACGCCAACGGCGAGACCGTCGGATGGTTCCGCCTCGGCGACTTCGACCCTGGCAGCTGTGACGACTCCTTCGGGGTGCGCGTGCCCGGGAGCGGCGGAGCGGCGGTCGGAGCCGGCACAGGCGCCGTGCCGTTCGGCGAGGATCTCACGGACCTCACCCCCAACGCCACGTACTTTTACTGCGCCGCCGCGAGCAACCTGGGAGGTGCGGCCTTCGGCGAGGTCCTGTCCTTCACCACCCCCGCGGCACCGCCGACGGTCGCGACCATCGACGCCGTGGTGAGCGGCAAGGACGTCGCGCTCGCCGGCACGGCCAATCCGGGCAACTCCGACACCACCGGCTGGTTCCGCCATGACACGGTCGATCCTGGCGCGTGCGACGACGCGTTCGGCACCCGGGCGCCAGTCGTCGGTGGCACGCCGCTCGGCGCCGGCAACGCCGACGTGTCCTTCTCGGAGGACGTGAGCGGGCTTGCGGCAGGAACGCACTACTTCTGCGCGATCGGCGAGAACGCGGCCGGCGTCGCCTACGGCGAGGTCCTGACCTTCGACGTGGCCACGGACGCGATGCCGTTGACGCCGGCGGAGGCAAGCGGTTGCGGTTGCCGCCTCATCCCCGCCAGAGGGCAGGGTGGCCTTGCCGCGGCAGTCGCACTGCTGCTGCTCGCGGTCGGTCGCCGTCGGCGCCGCGCGTGACGGGTGCGATGGACGCGGCGACCTCGGTCCGGCGCTCGACGCTCAGCGTATGGCGCCACCGGCGATCACCGTCGCCGTGTGCTTGGCGTCGAAGAGCTTCGCCGCCTCGACGAGATCAGCGGCCTTTGTCGCGTCGAGGGCCTGGGCCAACGCGGGGCTGGCGAGCTGCAATTGCGCCCGCCGCACCTTCGCCAGCGCGAAAGCGCGAGGATCTTCGGCGCAGAGCCCCGGATCGAGCAACTCCGGCTCGACGAGCAACCGAAAGCGCTGCCGGGTCTTTACCGGTTCCTCCGTGCCGAGCGGGCGCGCCAAGAGCGCAGCGACGTCGGCGCGAATGCGGGCTGCCGCTGGCTCGGGCTGCTCCGCCTGCCCGACCAGCCCCGTGATGGATAGCAGCTCGGGCCGCTCCATCGGGTCGTATTGCGCTTGCCACGTTCGCCCCTGCGCCGGCGCGTTCAGGAGCCGCGCCGCGAGCACCAGAAACGGGGGATAGAGCGGACCATCCCGCGGCGGTGCCGGCACAGCCATCGCGACGGCCGTCGGAGACTCGCCCATCACCAAGGTGCCCCGCACCGTCGCGTCGGCGGGCGGTCGCGCGATCGGCGGCGCCCCGCCCGGCAGGGAGCCGAATGCGTTCTCGATGTGGGCGCGCAACCTGTCGGCGTCGAAGCGACCAGCGCTCGCAATGCGGGCGTTGCCCGGGCGGAGGTGGGCCAACCAAAAGGACTGCAACTCGCGGAACGTGATGGCCTGCAGCTCGGCGGCGATCCCCCGCCGCCGACCGTCGCCAGGCGACGGCTGCGCCGCCTCTTCGGCCAGCACCAGGGCAGTCGCCGGGGCATCGCGGCCGGCGAGCGCGCCGACCTCGCCGACGAGCTGCGCGCGCACGCGTTCGAAGTCGCCCTCCGTCGGTATCGCGACCGACATCCACGCCGCCACGTCGTCGAGCTCGTCGCCGAGCCGGTCGCTCTCCGTCCCGAGCGAGTAGAGGATGTGGTCCGAGCCACTCACGACGGTCCGTTCGGCGCGGCCGGCGCCGGCCGACGTGGCGAGCAGTCGTTCGACGAGGTGGACCATGCCCGAGCGCCCTGGCGGATCGTGGTCCGTACCGACGGTGAGCAGCACCGCGACGGCCGCCGCTTCGCCGCAGGGGCCGGCGACGAGCTCCACCGCGAGCCCGTTCTGCAGGCGGAACGACCGCTCGACGAGCTTCACGGTCGCGGGTCGCTCGTCGCCACCCGAGCAATGGCACGACGCTGTTGGAGCCGGCGCCGCCAGCAGGGCGAGCAAGACGGTGGTCGGCCAACGCTTCATCGCACGCTCGCGCAGGTCGTGGCCGTGGCGACGGGCTGCCCGCCGCGGCCGGCTTGGCACGCCACGTGGGCAGGGAGGGCGGGATGAGCAAGAAGAGCAAGACGGCGCATGGCCGCATGGTACTACGGACCCGCCGCTCACGCTCGACCCGTGGTGCAGCGAGCAGCGCACTCCAGAGCCGCGTCCGCGCCCCAACGACACGGCCGCGCTCTACGACGGCTCGTTGCTCGCGGGCGGCGCACCGCTCGCCAGCACGCGCTGCATTGTGTCGAGCGCGACCAGAGCCAGCTTGGACACCACCGCGCGCATCGCTTGCCGCTTCTCGGGGTCATCCGCCGTGCGCGGAGATTGGTGCGGGCTGATTGGTACTGTTGCATGGGTCGCCTCCTCGGGCTTTCGGGCGTGGTCAGGGCCGCATATGCATTGGCCGGCCCAGCCTCGACGGAGCGTGTTCGTGTACCTTTGCCCGACAGGCTCTCAGGGCGCGACGAAGCGGAACACGTAGGCCTCCTGGCGCGTGCTCGACGCGTGCAGCACCACGTCCCCGAGGTCGAGATCGCCCGAGGCCGAGCCGCCGACCACGGCGCCGTCGGGCAGCGCGCGCACGCTCGTCACGGTCTGGTCGAGATCGTCGCCGAGGCTCGCGGCCCAGAGCGGCGCGCCCGCCTCGGTCAGCTGCGCGAGGCACACGTTGCTGCCGGCGCCGCCGAGGATGGTCTTGCCGTCGAAGCGGATCTGGGACGGACAGCGCATGGCGAGGGTGATGCGGCCGCCGGCGACGTCGAGCGCCACGGCCTGGAGCAGGACCGTGTTGCCGCCGATGCCGACGTGCCAGGTCGTGTCGAGGCTCGGGCCGAGCTCCGCCACGAACGCCTCGCGCGTGTCGCTTGCGGTCTGGGGCGTGCCCGCGATGTCGCTCTGGCCGCTGAAGTCGCCGGCCACGAGCAGCGACGAGCCCGCACGGCTCACGGCGCGGACGGCGCGACTTCCGCTCGCGCCCGTGATGCGGCGGAAGTCGACGGCCTGACCGTCGAGGGCCGCGAGCCGCAGGACGAAGCCGTCGCCGCTCGCGCTGCCGGGCTCCGGCTGACCGTGGTGGACGAGCGCGTTCTGGTAGTCGCCCCCGACGACCACGCTGCCGTCGGCGTCGACGGCGACACCGCGCGCGCGCTGATCGCCGGCCCCACCGAGCTGCACCACCCAGCGGAGCGCGCCCTGTGGGTCGAGGGCGACGACGAGGCCGTCGAGCGCGGTCGCGGCCATCGAGCCGAGGCCGAGATCGACGCTGCCGCCGAAGCTGCCGGCGGTGTAGAGGTTGCCGGCCGCGTCGACCGCGAGCGCGCCGAGCTCGCCGCCGTTGATGGACGGCGTGGGAAACGGCACGACCGCGTCGACGTTGGGTCCGAAGTGGGCGAGAAAGACGCCCGTGCCCTGCAGCGCCTGTCCGCCGAAGCTCGGCGAGCCGACGTTCGAGCCGGCGACCCAGTAGTGGCCGCCGAAGTCGACCGCCGCGAAGCCCGCGAGCATGTCGAGGGCGTTGCCCCCGTAGGTCGCCACGAGCTCCTTCTGCCCGTCGTCCTGCACGCGCACGGCGAAGAAGTCGCTCAGGCCCGTGGCGGGCACCGTGACCCCCGGCGCGAACGTCCCGGTCCCGGCGAACTCGCCGACGGCGACCGTGGCTGCGCCTTCGCGGGCGAGCGCATCGGTCCGGCTCGCGGCGAGGCTTCCCGTCACCGGAAAGGTCACGGCCCAGAGCCCGCAGAACGACGCCCCGGCACACGGCGCCGCTCCACCGCTGCCGCCCGCGCCACCGGTGGCGCCGCCCGCACCGCCCGCACCGCCCGCACCGAACGAGTAGTCGCCGACGCCGCTCACGAGCTGGCACGAGGTGCCGACCGAGAGCGCGAAAAGCCCGAGCCCGAGCGCCCACCGCCTGCCGCGCGCCATCAGAAGCTCCCTCGCACGCCGAGCGCGCCCGGCCCGAGATACGGCGCGAGACGCGCCTCGGCCGGAGCGTCCGACCCGAGCACGTCGTCGAGCGCGAACAGCGCCACGAGCCCGAACAGAGCACCGGCGCCGGCCACCGCGAAGGCCACGTTCGACGCGTTCGCCAGGGCGAGCCCGTCCCGCTGCACGTCCTCGAGCCCCTGCCCTGCCGGGCAGAGCTCGTCCGCGCCGCAGGCATCGGCGAGCTGCCCCGCCTTGGCGAGCGAGCCGACGCCCGTGCCGATACCGACCGCGAGCGCGGCGCCCGAGAGCGCGAAGCCGGCGGTGGTCCAGGCGGGAAAGGTGGAGCCCGACGCGCCGGCGCCGCCGTCGGCGGGCGCGAGCGGATC
>JADLAB010000416.1 GCA_020848455.1 Polyangiaceae bacterium | reverse complement strand
TCGCCCTTCGGCCAGAAGCTCCCGGCCGCCGCGCCCGAGAAGACCTGGGACGAGTGGATGAAGGACCAGCCCGAGGCGGCCTTCGTGCCCTACTCGCTGCAGCAGAAGTTCGAGCAGGGCACGCTCGTGTCGCACACGAAGTTCGGCAAGGGCGCGGTCGTGGCGGTCCAGGGCGCCACCATCGACGTCCTCTTCGCCGAGGGCCCGAAGCGCCTCGGTCACACGCCCTGAGGCGGGAGCGCGGGGCGCGCGGGGCGTGCGGTGCGCGCTGAGGCGCGCCCGTCCCTTGCACCCCGGCTCCCCGCAGCGCGCCCGACGTCGAGCGGCCCGGCCACGGTCGGGCCGCGCGGGCGTGCTTTTGGTGGCGGGGCAGGGGCCCCCGCGATAAGCCAGTCACCCGAGGTGAAGTGCCATGCCGCTCGCGCCCGTTGGACCGACGACCCCGATTGTGTTCGAGCTCACCTGCGGGGCCGCGAAGCTGCGCGTGGCGTCGTTCCGCGGCGTCGAGGAGCTGTCGAGCAACTACGCCTACGAGCTCGTGCTCCACGCCGACGCGTCCGAGGCGCCGGCGTTCGCGGACGTGCTGGGGCACCCGGCCGCGCTCGGCATCTTCGACGGTGACGTGCCGCGCTTCGTGCACGGCATCGTGAGCGAGTTCGAGATCGGCGCGCAGGCCAAGAAGCACGTGCAGTACCGGGCCGTGCTCGTGCCCGCCACCTGGAAGCTCGAAGGGCGCCGCGACAACCGCATCTTCCAGGAGCTCGCGACGCCCGACATCGTGAAAAAGGTGTTCGACGGCGGCGGGCTCGAGGGCTGCAAGCTGCGCCTGGATCTGCAGGGCAGCTACCGCCCGCGCGAGTACTGCGTGCAGTACCGCGAGAGCGACTGGGCCTTCGTCTCGCGCCTCCTCGAGGAGGAGGGCATCTACTTCTTCTTCGAGCACGCCGAGGAGGGCCACACGCTCGTGCTCGCCGACAAGCCCGCGGCGCATGCGCCCATCAGCGGCAACCCGGTGCTCCCGTTCCGGCCGCCGGTCGGCGCGCTCGTGTCGAGCGAGCACGTCTCGCAGTTCCGCTACCGCGAGGCCGTGCGCCCCGGCAAGGTCACGCTGCGCGACTACAACTTCAAGAAGCCGAGCCTCAACCTCGAGAGCCAGGGCGAGGCGACGGCCGACGCCGACATCGAGGTCTACGACTATCCGGGCGACTACGAGGAGCCCGGCGACGGCAGGTCGCTCGCCAAGGTGCGCCTCGAGCACTGGCAGGCGCAGCGCAAGGTCGGCTCGGGCGAGGCGGCGTGCACGCGGCTCACGCTCGGGGCCACCTTCTCGTTGCTCGAGCACCCGAGCGAGGAGTTCAACCGCAGCTGGCTCCTCACGCGCATCGAGCAGGAGGGCAGCATGCCGCTCATGGGCGAGGGCGGCGGCACGGCGGGCGACTACCGCACGCGCTTCTCGTGCATCCCCGACGACGTGCAGTTCCGGCCGGCGCTGCGGACCCCGCGGCCGCGCATCTACGGCGTGCAGACGGCGATCGTGGTCGGCCCCGCCGGGGAGGAGATCTACCCGGACGAGCACGCCCGCGTGAAGGTGCAGTTCCACTGGGACCGGCTCGGCAAGAAGGACGAGAAGAGCTCGTGCTGGATCCGCGTGAGCCAGCTCTGGGCGGGCGCCGGCTGGGGCGCGATGCAGATCCCGCGCATCGGTCAGGAGGTCGTGGTCGAGTTCCTCGAGGGCGATCCAGACCGGCCGCTCATCGTGGGGCGCGTGTACCACGGCACCAACGTGCCGCCCTACGTGCTGCCCGCCGAGAAGACCAAGAGCACCATCCGCTCGGACTCGACGCCGGGCGGCGGCGGCTTCAACGAGCTCATGTTCGAGGACGGCAAAGGCAAGGAGGAGATCTTCCTCCACGCCCAGAAGGACTGGACCATCGGCGTCGAGAACGACAAGACCCAGACCGTCGGCCACGACGAGAAGCTCACGGTCGCGCACGACCGCACGAAGGAAGTGCAGCACGACCAGAAGGAGAAGGTCGGCAACGACAAGTCGATCGCGGTCGGCGGCAGCCACTCCGAGAGCATCGCCAAGGCCGAGGCGATCACCGTCGGCGCCGCGAGCGATCACACCGTGGGCGGCGCGCTCACCGAGAACGTCGGCGGCGCCAAGAGCTCGACCGTGGGCGGCGCGCTCACCGAGATCATCGGCAAGGACATGAAGGTGACGATCGGTGCCGCCAAGCAGCAGAGCATCGCCGGCGCGTTCAAGGAGAGCGTGGGCGGCGACCTCGAGCTCGCGGTGAGCGGCAAGCACCAGCTGTCGGTGACCAAGGACATGAGCGTCACGGCCAGCGCGAACCTCGCGACCGAGGTCGGCAAGGAGCAGACCACGAACGTCGGCGACGCCTACTCGGTCGTGGTCGGCGACGGCAAGCTCACGATCAAGAAGAACGGCGACATCACCCTCGAAGGCAAGGAGATCCACATCACGGGCTCGGGCCCCGTGTACGTGAAGGGCAGCAAGCTGCAGGTGACGAGCGACGGCACGGTCGACGTCAAGGCCTCCGGCGCGGTCAAGGTCAAGGGCAGCGCCGTCGAGATCAACTAGCTCGCCCCGGAGGACCCATGAAGACCGAGCGCGACGCGGCAGAGGCTCCCCCGTCCGAGGCGGTCGCGGCCGAGACCGCGAGCGCGCCCGCCCCGGCCGTCGCGGGCGCGGCGCTGCTCGCCGAGATGCTCGTCGGCAACGAGCTCCGCGCGCGCAACCTGCCGGGCGTGGTCGTGGGCAAGCTCGTCGCGCTCGGGCCGGGCGTCACGGTCGCCTTCGACGAGCGCCCGGAGGGCGTGCCGGCCCGGAGCACCCTCGCGCTCGCGGCGGACGACGTCGGGCGCGAGGTCACGCTCGTGTTCGAGCGCGGCCTCGTCGAGCGACCCATCGTCACCGGGGTCATCCGGCCCGACGCCGCGACCGACAAGCACCACCTCGAGGTCGACGGCGACCGGCTGGTGCTCTCGGCCGCCCGCCAGATCGAGCTCCGCTGCGGCAAGGCCAGCATCGTGCTCACCCGCGCGGGCAAGGTGCTCATCCACGGCGCCTACGTGTCGTCGCGCGCGAGCGGCGTGAACCGCATCCGCGGCGGCAGCGTGGACATCAACTGAGGGGAGCGCGCCGTGCTGACCCACATCATCGAGCGCCACGCCGACGAGGCGGCCTTCCTCTGGTCCCTGCGCGACGAGGCCGTGCGCGCGCCGCGCTACACGCAGGCCGCGCTCGCGCACCTCGACGGTCGGGTCGAGGCGCACCTCGACGGCCTGCGCGTGGCGGGCGAGGACGCGTGGGAAGTGTGCGCCGAGGTCCTGTCGCTCGGCGAGCCGGGGGAGCTCTTCGTCGTCGCCGTGCTCGCGCTCGAGGGCGCGGCGCACGAGCGGCTCGCGGCCATGCTCGACGCCGTCGAGCAGGCGCCGTCGCTCGGCGCCGGCGTCGTGTCGGCGCTCGGCTGGACGCCGCTCGCGACCGCGAAGGAGGCGCTCGACGCCTTTCTCGACCCGCGCGCGCCGCCGCTGCTCCGGCGGCTCGGCCTCTCGGGCTACGCCGCGCACCGCGTCGACCCCGGCGACGCGCTCGAGCAGGCGCTCTACGCCGAAGATCCGGCGCTCGAGGCGCGCGCCCTGCGCGCCGTGGGCGAGCTCGGCCGCCTCGGGGCGCGCGCGCGGCTCGCCGAGCGCCTCCGGGCCGCCGACCCCGACGTGTGCTTCTGGGCGGCCTGGTCGGGTGCCCTCCTCGGTGTACCGGGTGCGTCCGACGCGCTCTGGCCCTTCGTCGAGGCGGGGGGCCCGCGCGCCCGCGCGGCGCTCGAGGTCGCCGCGCGGACCGGCGAGCTCGGCGCCGTCCACGCCCGGCTCGATCGGCTCGAGGTGCTCGGCCCCGTGACCGCGCGCCTCGCCGTCGAGGGCGCGGCCGCGCTCGGCGACCCCGGGCGGCTGCCCCGGCTCTTGGCGGCCCTGCGCGATCCCTCGCTCGCGCGGCTCGCGGCGCATGCCATCTCGCTCGTGACCGGCCTCGATCCCGACACGGCGCGGCTGCGCGGCGCCCGCCCGGCGGTGCCCGAGCCAGGCCCGAACGACGACCCCGCCGACGAGAACGTGGCGCCCGACCTCGACCGCGATCTCGTGTGGCCCGAGCCCGACGCCCTCGAGGCGGCGGTGAAGTCGCTCGGCCTGCGGGCCGGGCAGCGGCACCTCGCCGGTGAGCCCATCCGAGAGCCGCTCGTCGCGCGCGTTCTTCGCTCGGGCCGGCAGGACGAGCGGCGCGCCGCGGCGCTCGAGCGCTGCCTGCTCGCGCCGGGGAGCGTCCTCTGCGAGGTGCGCGCGCCTGCCTACCGCCGGGGGAGGGCCTGATGCAGCCCGCGCGCGCACGTGCCCGTGGTGGCGCGGCCGTGACGGCCGTCGGCGCCCTCACGCCGCTCGGCGACGATCCGGTGCAGAGCGCGGCCGCGATCCGCGCCGGGCTCTCGGCTCTCGGCGAGCACCCCTACTTCGACGTCGTCACGCCCGACCCGGAGTGGGACGAGGCCGAGCGCCTGACGGCGGCGCTCGTCCCGGGCATCCCGCCGCTGCTCGGGTGCCCCGCGCGCCTGCTCGAGCTCGCGCTCGGGGCCCTGCGCAACCTGAGCGCCTCGGCGCGCCTGCTGCGGAGCGAGCTCCGCACGACGGCGCTGCTCCTGGCGTTGCCCTCGGCCGACGACGTGGTGCGCGCGTGGGGGCTCGCCGAGCTCTTCGCCGCCGAGCTCTGCCGGCGCGCGGGCCTGCCGCCGTTCCCGATCGTGCGGGTCGTCGAGGGCGGCCATGGCGGCGTCCTGCGCCAGCTCGGCGAGGCCGCCCGCCTGTGCGAGTCCGGCGAGGCGGCGCGCTGCATCGTGCTCGGCGTGGACTCCTACGACGACGAGGCCCGCCTCGGCTGGCTCGACGCGCGCTACCGGTTGCGCAGCGACCGCGCCAAGGATGGCTTTCTGCCCGGCGAGGCCGCGGTCGCCCTGCTCGTCGAGCCCGCCGCGACGCCGGCCCGGCCCGCGCTCCTCACCTATCTCGCGCCCTCCTTCGCCGCCGAGGCGCACACCGTCCACGGCGAGCTCGCGAGCAGCGGCGCCGCGCTCGCGGAGGTCGTGCGGGCGCAGCTCGCGGCGCCGGGCGCACCGCCCGTCGTGCCGTGGGTGCTGTGCGATCTCAACGGCGAGAGCTACCGCGCGGCCGAGTGGGCGCTCGTGTCGGCGCGCCTCGCGGACCGCTTCGCCGAGGGGCTCGAGCTCGAGCACCCGGCCGACTGCGTGGGCGACGTCGGGGCGGCGAGCGCCGGCCTCTACGTCGTCTGCGCCGCGCAGGCCTTCCGGCGCGGCTACGCGCCGGCGGACTCCGCCCTGCTCTTCACCGCCTCGGACGACGGCGAGCGCGCCGCGCTCTTCGTCCACGCCCCCGCCGGCGAGCCCGAGCGC
>JADLAB010000415.1 GCA_020848455.1 Polyangiaceae bacterium | reverse complement strand
GAGAGCGCGCGGTCGTGGCCGCACACGGCGATGAAGTCCCCGTAGGCGATCGTCTCGGCGCGGATGAAGCCGCGCTCGAGGTCCGAGTGGATCTTGCCGGCGGCGCGCACGGCGGGGGTGCCGCGCGGGATGGTCCAGGCGCGCACCTCGTCCTCGCCGACCGTGAAGAAGCTGATGAGGTCGAGCATCGCGTAGCAGCGGCGGATGAAGCGGCTGCGCGCGCTCTCGGTGAGGCCGAGCTCGGCCAGGAAGCCGGCCGCGTCTTCCGGGGGCAGCTCGCCGATCTCGAGCTCGAGCTTCGCCCTCAGCCCCATGACCTCGATGCCGCGGTCCTTCACGCGCGCCGCGAGCTCGGCCTCGATCTGGGCGGCCTCCGCGGCGGTCGCGTCGTCCGGCAGGTTCACGAGCGCGAGCACGGGCTTCAAGGAGAGCAGCTGGAAGCCGCTCACCGCCTCGAGCGTCTGCGCGTCGAGGCCGAGCACGCGCGCCGGGCGCGCGCCGTCCTCGAGCTCCTTGTGGAGCGCCTCGAGCCGCTCCTGCTCCGCCTTGCCGCCCTTCTCCTTGCGCAGCCGCTCGAGCCGCTTCTCGAGCACCATGAGGTCGAAGAGCACGAGCTCCTCGTCGAAGTCGGCGAGGTCGCGTCCCGCGTCGACCTTGCCGCCGCGCGGCGGGTAGGCGGTCTCGGTCCCGAAGGCGCGCACGACCGCCACGAGCGCGTCGTGCTTGCGGAGCTCCGCCGCCGCGTGGGCGTCGATGTGGTCCTTGGGCTCGGCACCGGCGTCCGTCGGCCCGGGCATGTCGACGAAGGCCATGTCGGCGTAGGTCGTCTTCTTCGGCCTGAAGAGGTCGCTCAGCTTGTCGATGCGCTCGTCGGGGACCTTGATGACCGAACGGTTGACGTCGCGGCCGCCGCCGCCGAGGCCGGTCGCGGCGCTCGAGCCGGTCAGGCAGTTGAAGACCGTGGTCTTTCCGGCGCCGCGGTAGCCGGCGATGCCTACGTGCATGGGAACCTCACTTCGGACGGGGGGACGCGCCGGGCCCCCACGGCCCGTGCTGCGCCGCCACCTATAGTCGAGAAAGCCGTCGGCACGTCAACGAGCGCGCGCCGGCGCGGCCGGCCGCCGTAACTGTAATGATTGCGGGCGGATGTGCGTTCGGAGGGGGCGCGCGGCAGGTCCGACCCCCGGGGCGGACGCGCTTCGGGCGCGACGCCGGCCGGAAGGCGGGCGAAAGTCGGTCACGAAATCTTCGGTCGCAGCCACTCAGGTACGGACGCCCCGGACCCGATGGGCGCGAAGAGCGCGAGGGGCATGGCAATGGTCGAGGTGGAGCAACCCATGGGTGCAGCGGAGAGCGCGGGACTCGAGGTCGACGGGGGGCGGGAGCCACGCGGCGCCACCACCGGCGCGGTGGCCGCCATGACCGTCATGAGCGGGGCGGCCGGTGACGAGGAGATCGCCGCGGCGATCCGCAGCGGGGACCACCGGCGCGCGCTCGCCCTGTGCGCGCGCGAGCACGCGCGGGCGCTCGGTCAGCTGTGCATGGCCCTGCTCGGCTCGCAGGGCGAGGCCGAGGACGTCGTGCAGGAGACCCTGCTCGACGCGCACGCCGCCTTCGCGAGCTGGCGCGCCGAGGGCTCGCTCCGCGCCTGGTTGTGCGGCATCGCGCGGCGCAAGTGCGCGCGGCAGCTCGAGCAGCGCGCGCGGCGCACGGCGCGCCTCCGGCTCGTGCACGACGGCCGGGCGGGCAGCGAGGGCGAGGAGCTCGTGATGCTGCGCGAGCGTGCGGAGCGGGCGCGGCACGCGCTCGAGAGCGTGCGACCGACCGAGCGCGAGGCCCTGGTGCTCCGCTACGGCTCGGGTCTGAGCTTCCGCGAGGTCGCGGAGGCGTGCGGAATCGACGAGGCGGCGGCGCGCAAGCGTGTGTCGCGCGCGCTCGGCAAGCTGCGGTTGGCAATGTCGGAGGAGAAGTAGCCATGGCTGACGTGAACAAGCTCTGTGCCGCGGTCGACGAGGCGATGGCAGACGTCCTCGAGGGCGTGGCCGAAGGCGAGCTCTACGACCACATCGCCGACTGCGACCGCTGCCGCGACGCGCGCCACGACGCCGAGCGGTCGCGCGAGCTGCTGCGCGAGGCGGGCGGCGACTTCGTGCTGCCGGCGGATCTCGAGGCGCGGCTCGAGAGCGCGCTCGCCGCGCGGCCCGGCGACACCGTGGTCGCGAGCGCGCCCGCGCCCGTGGCCACGAAGACGGTCGCCGCCGTGACGGAGGTGCCCGTGTCGCAGCCGAGCTCGCGCTTCGCGGCACCGCGGGCGTTCGACACGAACGGCCACCTGGTGCACGCCGAGAGCGCGGTCGGCGCGTCGCGGCCCGAGCGGACGCTCGCGGTGGCGGGCAAGCCGGGGCGCACGAGCGCCGCGGAGCCGGCGCGGGCCGGCGCGGGCGACGACAAGGTGGTGTCGGTCGCGCGCTGGCTGCGGCGGCCGCGCAACACCATCATCACGGGCGTCGTCTCGGCGGGCCTCGCGGCCGCGCTCGTCGGCCTCCTGGCGCGACCCGCGAGCGGGCCGGGCGAAGAGCCGCAGGCCTCGGAGGACGGCTGGGCGGGCAAGGTGGCGCTCGTGTCGCGCGCGGCGCCGGGCGAGGGCGGGCTCGAGGTGTGCGCGGCGGACGGCAGCGCCTGTCACGCGGTCGGCAAGGGCGACCTCATCGACAGGGGCTCGCGCCTGCGCACCGACGGGCTCACGCGCGCCCACGTGGAGCTCGACGACGGCACGAAGCTCGCGCTCGACCGCGCGACCGAGCTGTCGCTCGTCGCGGGGCAGACCCGCCACGCGTCGCTCGCCTCGGGGACCATCGTCGCGGAGGTGGCCGAGTCCGAGACCGCCGGCGCGCGCTTCCTCGTGCCGACCGGCTCGGTGGAGGTGCTCGGCACCAAGTTCGCGCTCCGCGCGACGGAGCGCTGGGCGTCGGTGGACGTGAGCCGGGGCACGGTGCGCCTCGTCGACGCGGAGAAGCGCGCGGTGTCGGTGCGCGCGGGCGAGGAGGGGCGGCTCTACGCGGGCATGGCGCCCTACGCCGCGTCGTCGCCGGCGCTCGGCGAGGCGCTGTCGTGGAGCGAGGCGAGCCAGGAGGAGCTCGGCGAGGTGCGTGGGCTCGGCGAGCTCGTCGCCAAGAAGCCGGGCACGGACGAGGAGCGCACCGGCGCCGTCCGGCTCGCGTCGCACAAGGTCAAGGTGCGCATCGTGGACGGCTTCGCGCGCACCGAGATCGACGAGACCTTCTCGAACTCGGCGAGCGACGTGCTCGAGGGCATCTACCGCTTCCCCATCCCGCCCGACGCGCAGATCGAGCGACTCGCGCTCGAGGTGGACGGCAAGTTCGAGGAGGGCGCCTTCGTGGATCGCGACAGGGCCGCGGCCATCTGGCGCGGCGCGATCGTGAACGCCACGAGCCGCCGGCCCCCGCCGCGCGAAGAGATCATCTGGGTTCCGGGGCCGTGGCGCGACCCCGCCCTGCTCGAGTGGCAGCGCGGCGGGCGCTTCGAGCTGCGCGTGTATCCCATCCCGGCGAAGGGCTCGCGCCGCGTCGTGCTCGCGTACACCCAGGCGCTGGCGCCCTCGGGCGGCGCGCGGCGCTACGTGTACCCGCTGCCGCACGACCCGAGCGGCACGACCAGGGTCGACGACTTCGGCCTCGACGTGCAGGTCCGCGGCTACGACGCCAGCATCGGCGTGACGGCCCAGGGCTACGACCTCACGCGCGACGAGCGCGAGGCGGGCACGACGCGCCTGGCCATGCAGGCGCGGCAGTTCGTGCCGGCCGGCGACCTGGTGCTCGAGTACGCCCTGCCGGACCGCAACGCCGAGGTCACGGCGTGGGCCTTCGATCCGACCGGTGAGGAGCCGAGCGAGCCCCCGAAGGCGGGCGAGCCTGCCAAGACCACACCCGCGGCGAAGCCCGGGGATGCGGGGAAGGCGGCGCGCCGCCTCGACGCGACCTCGCCCTACGCGGCGATCACGGTGCGGCCGCGCCTGCCCGAGGCCGGCGACGACGAGCACCGCGACTTCGTCATCGTGGTCGACTCGAGCCGCTCGATGGTGGGCGAGCGCTACAAGCGCGCGACGGCCCTCGCCGGGCGCCTGGTGGAGGAGCTCGATCGGCTGGACCGCTTCAACGTGCTCGCGTGCGACACGAGCTGCCGCACCTTCTCGACGGGCATGCAGGCGCCCGGCCACCAGGTGGCGCGCGAGGTCCAGACCTTCCTCGACGCCGAGAGCCCCGAGGGCGGCTCGGACCTCGGTCTGGCGATGCGTCAGGCCGCCGGGCTGTGGTCGCGCCGTGACGGGCGCGCGCTCCGGGTCATCTACCTCGGCGACGGCACGCCGACCGTGGGCGCCATCCGTCCGGCCTACATCACCGAGACGGTCCAGGGCACGCTGCCGGTGGACCGCGCGAGCGTCACGGCCGTGGCCATCGGCGCCGATGCGGACGGCGACTCGCTCGCCGCGCTGGCGCGCGGGGGCGGCGGTGTGGTCCTGCCCTACGTGCCGGGCCAGCGGACGGCCGAGGCGGTCTATGCCATCCTCGGCGCGAGCTACGGGATCGGGCTCCGCGACGCACGCGTCGAGCTGCCGAGCGGCCTGACGGCGATGGCACCGACCAAGCTCGACACCATCGCTGCCGGTGGCGAGGCCCTCATCGTGGCGCGCATGAGCTCGCCGCACGTGAAGGGCAACGTGAAGCTCACCGGACGCGTGGCGGGGCAGCCCTTCGAGGCGAGCTACCCGCTCGAGCTCGAGGCCACGAAGGCCAAGGGCAACGCCTTCCTGCCGCGCCTCTACGCCGCCGAGCGCATCGGTGAGCTCGAGCGCGACACGGGCGCCGAGGCGCGCGAGACGGCCGTCGCGCTGTCGCAGCAGTTCAACGTCGCGAGCCGCTACACCTCGCTGCTCGTGCTCGAGAGCGCGGCCATGTTCAAGGCCTTCGGGCTCGACAACGAGCGCACGGCGCCGACGTGGACGGGCGAGGAGAAGACCGAGCGCGTCCAGGGCGGCGGCGACAAGGACAAGGCGGGCGACGGCGAAGGCCGCACCGCCTCGCGCGGCAAGGGCAACACCATGGATCTCGGCTTCGGCGGCGCCGGCGAGAAGTCCGAGGCCGAGGGCCCCATGGGCATGCCGGACGACGTGACCATGCCGGCCGCTGGCGCCGCATCGCCCGCGCCCACGGCGACGATGCCGCCGCCGATGGCGGCACCCCCGGCGACGTCGATGGCGAAGTCGGCCCCCGCCAAGAAGCCGGTGATCGCGGCCGAGCCCGACGAGCCGATGCGGGCGCGCCGCCCGCCGAACATGGTCCCGATGCGCAAGGTGTGGGACCGCACGGGCAGCGTCGTCACGAACCGCCTCATCCCGACGAAGGCCTCGGTCGACGCCATCGCCGAGGGCGAGCGGGCGGTGGAAGCGAACGGCGATCGCCGCGAGGCCGTGCGCAGCCTGTTCAGCCTCTACGCCATGGCCGGCGACGTCGACGGCGCGGGCCGCGCGGCGGAGCGCTGGTCGAGCCGCGACGCCCTCGACCCGGACGCGCTCGTGGCGCGCGCCGACGTGGCGGCCCGCAAGGGCGAGCGCGACCGCGCGGTCCGCATCCTGAGCGGCGTCGTGGACGCCCGACCGGGCGACGCGGTCGCCTACCGGCGCCTCGCCGAGCTCAGCCGCTTCGCGGGCAACGCCGAGCAGAGCTGCCGCTACCTCGTGGCCCTCGCGCAGCTGCGCGAGCGCGACGGCGAGGCGCTCGGCCAGGCGGTGCGCTGCGGTCGGCAGACGAGCGAGAGCAAGATGGTCGAAGACATGCTCATCGCGGCGGACGGCGACACGCGTCGCAAGGCGCAGACCGAGCTCGACCGGGCCCAGCCGGCCGCGGCGGCGCAGAGCGCGCTCGTGGGCGACCTGACGGTCGAGGCGACCTGGCAGGGCCAGAGCGCCGACCTCGACATCGGCATCGTCGGGCCGAAGGGCCAGCGCGTGTCGTGGCTCGGCGGGCTCACGAACCCGAACCAGCGCCTCGTGGTGGTCGACGCCACGAGCACCGGGCACGAGGGGCTCGCCTTCCGCTTGCCCGACGCCGGCGAGCACGTCATCGAGATCGTGCGGGCGAGCGGCGAGGGCACGGTGCACGGCTCGCTCGTCGTGAACGCGGCCGGTACGCGGCAGGTGGTGCCCTTCGTGCTCGAGCGCGACCGCGTGACAGTGGCGCTCGCGACCCTCGGCTGGAAGTCGCGCCTCGTGCCGGCCTGGGACGCGGTGCGCTGAGACGGAGCGCACGCTCGCCGGAGCGTGCGGCGCGAGGGACCCATGCGAGCCTCCGGGCTCGCGTGGGTCCTTTGGCTTTGGGGGGTGGGGCTCGGGTATGGCCGCATGGCGCGGGCGAGAAATGACTTGAAGGCCCCGCGCCGGCGGTCCAGTGTGCGCGCCGGAAACAGGAAGGAACTCGGGAACATGAACATGCGCGCCTCACTCCTCACGGCCCTGCTCCTCGTGGCGTGCAAGGGCACCGCCACCCCGACGACGCCGACCGCCACCGCCTCCGCGACCGCGGCGGGCACGGCGACCGCGCAGGCGTCCGCCGCCCCGACGACCCCGCCGCCGAGCCCGATGGAGGTCGCCAAGAAGCACGTGAGCGAGATGGAGGCCGCGTTCGCCGCCAAGGACGTCGCCAAGCTCCTGTCGTTCTACGGTCCGGGCGCCACGGTGGGCATGGGCGGACCGGCCGGCTGGCAGGAGATGCCCGCCGCCGCCGTCGGCAAGCAGTTCGAGGCCCTCTTCGCGGCCTTCCCGGACCTGCAGGTGAAGATGACGCGCGTCCTCGTCGCCGGCGACTCCGTCGTGTCGGAGTACGTCGTCACCGGCACGAACACGGGCGAGTTCATGGGCGAGAAGGCGACCGGCAAGAAGATCGGCTACGCCGGCGCGAGCGCCATGAACCTCGGCGCCGACGGCAAGATCGCCCACGAGAGCATGTACTACGACCAGGGCACGGTCGCGGCGCAGCTCGGCAAGGGCCCGAAGGGCATGACGGCCCGCGCGGTTCTCACCGCCCCGACCGCCGAGGCCGAGATCCTCGTCGCGGGCGACGCCGACGCGAAGAACGTCGACCTCGTCAAGGCGATGAACGAGGGCATGATGAAGAAGGACAAGGCCGCGGCGGACATGCTGACCGACGACGTCGTCGTGTCGATGCAGTACGATCCGGCCGACCAGAGCGGCAAGAAGGCCGTCCTCAAGTCGAACGAGGACATGATGAAGGCCTTCGTCGATCAGAAGGTCGACGTGAAGGGCTGCGTCGCCGCGGGCGCCTACGTGGCGTGCGAGACCGCGTGGACGGCGACCTGGAAGGGCGACGCCATGGGCATGAAGGCGACCGGCAAGACGGGCACGGTGCACGGCATCGACGTGACGCGCGTGAACGGCGGCAAGGTCGCCGGGATCACCGGCTACGGCAACGGCCTCGAGTTCGCCGGGGCCTTCGGCCTGCTCGACAAGGCCCCGGCCGGCAAGGCCCCCACGAAGTGAGCCGCGGCGCGCGGCGCGCCCTCGTCCTCGCCGCCGTGGCGTCCGCGGCCGCGACCGGCGTCGGCATGCCCGCGGCGCGCGCCTACTTCCCCGAGCGCTACCTCGCCTGCGAGGAGCCGCGCTCCGGCGCACCGAGCGCCACCGCGTCCGAGGCACCCGCGGTCGGGTCGCCGGTTCCGGTGGCGCGGCGCCGTGCGCCCCCGGTGCTGCGCGCGACGCCGCTCACGGTGATCGACGTGTCGGTCGTGGAGCCCCCGCCGACCCGCACCACCCTGCTCCCCGTGGCTGCGGTGCCCGCGGCGCCCGCGCCGGCGAGCGGCAACGACTTCCGGTGCATCGGTGCCGTGCGCGGCAAGGCCGCCATCCTGCACGCGATCTCGGCGCCGCCCGGCACGCGCTTCTTCGGGCACCGAAAGGGGCACGGCT
>JADLAB010000414.1 GCA_020848455.1 Polyangiaceae bacterium | reverse complement strand
TGGGGGTAAGGGGGAGGTGTCTCCTGAACTCGGCCGCCGACCGGTCGCCGTCGCAATGCCGCCCCATTTCGCGTCGCCAGCAGCTCGCGAGCCGAGCATTTCCCCTGCGCGCGAAATCCAGGCTGAGCAGCCATGTTGTCGGCACACAGGAGGCGTCTCTTCCACGGGGCGATCGCGAGGTTCTTCCGAGCACCGCGGGGCCGCGGGCGTCGAGGCGATGCCGGCTCACAGGTAATACGTGTAGCGATCCGGACCGAAGATGGGCACCGCCTCGTTCTTCGTCACGCACGACATCCAGTACGGCCCGGCGAGCTTCATGAACATCTCGTACTGCTTCAGTTCAGTCGGGCGGTGGCGCGGCGCGCCGGCTACGGTGAGGGAACCGGCACAGCGGACGAGTAGTCGACGGAGACCCCGCCGGGTCGTGGGCCACCCTCGCTGTTCTGCGCGGCCGAGAACGTGAGCACGACCGTCGCGTCTTCCGTGCGCCAGGTGACGGTGGCGCGGGCGCGACCGTCGCGCAGGCACCCCACGAATCGCTTGACCTCGGCACATGCGGCCGGGAGCGTCTGCTCGTTGCCCGAGGGCTCGCCGAAGCGCTCCTCGAGCTCACGGCGGAGCTGCTTGAACGTGCTTGCCCAACGCTCGGGCTGTCGGTCCTGCACCTCGTAGAGGAGCGTGACTCGGCACACCCGTCCGTCGCAGGCAGCAAGGACGGCGCGGCCTGCCTGATCGCGTGCCGTAGGGATGCCGCTGCAGGACGACACGCCCGCGTCATCGGTCCACGAGTGGTGCACCGCCTCGCAGGTCGCGCGCGCCCTGGCGAGAGCCGCGCCCGCGACGAAGCCGCCGAGCGCCGGAACCTCTCTCGGCCTGGGGCCGGCGGGCCTGGCCCGGCGGTGAAGCTCCACGGCCTCCACGTAGGGCGTCATGTCCACCGTCGCGAGTGTCGTGTTCGAGCTCGAGAACCGGGCCAGGGGGCCGGGGATGACCACCTCTGCGGTGCGGGTCGGCGACCGCGCGTGGTGCCAGCCCTCTGGCGCGGGCAACCGAATGCGCACGCGGCCGCCGTCCACCACCTCGCCCGGCAGGAGGTCGCCGTCGTAGCGCAGGGCGACCCCCAGGCGGTCGAGGTCCTCGGGGCCCCCGCAGGGCGCCTCGCCCCCGACCCAGGGATCCTCGACCTCGGAGGTGCTCTCGCTCCGCTGCGTCTCGATCCCGAGCTCCTTGCCGCCGAGCGTGAGACCCGCCACGCCGAAGCCAACCAGGGCGAGGCCGCTCAGCGCGAACCCGATCTGTCCACCGATGGCCGGGCGGTGGTCGGCCGTATCCCAGTCGACCGTGAGGCCTTCGCTCTGGCTCGGGATCAACGCGAAGATCGCTGCAGCGGCTGCCAGGACCACGGCGCCGCTCAGCACCTCACCCACGCCGAGCCCCACGTCCGGCCCGGTCGTCTCCACCCTGTGGAGGTGCACCACGTCCGTCGCGGCCTCGCGACAGGATGCCTCCCAGCGGAGCGCTCCCACGAGCGTCGAATCGCCTTCGAAGCGCCAGGTGGAGCGGATGGGACCGCGCGTGTCGGGGGCCGGCTCGAGGTGCCAGTTGGTGCGCTCGGGCGGACTGCGCGTGACCTCGAGCTGGGTCGGCGCGCACCCGCAGCAGGCGAGCGCGGCGATGGCCAGCGCCGAGCGTGGCCAGCCGGGGATCGCCCGCGGGTGCCGGCCGGTCGGCCAACGCGAGCCCGGCGCGCTCGGGTCTGCGACCGGTCGCCCGACACGTGCGAGGTAGCGTGGAAGTCGTGTGCCGGCCTGCATGGCTCGCGTCCTGGTTCCCCGACGCTACGCTGCTTGCTCGCGCCGCGCTGTGGTCATTCCGTCGACGGTGAGCGCCCCGGTGCCGACCGGCCGGCCCCGCGCCTCGGCTCCCGCCCAATCGCGGTCGATGACGCCGCAGCCGTCCGCTGGTACCTTCGCGCCCATGTGCCCCGAGCCCTCGCGCCTCGTGCGCCGCCTGGCCTCGTCCTTCGGCGTCGTGTGCCTCGGGTGGCTCGGCGCCCCCGCGGTGGCGCGCGCGGACATCCCACCCGAGCCGGGCTACGTCGAGTCGTGCGACGTCCTCTACGCGCAGCAGCCGACCGAGCGCTGCGAGACGTGCGGCGCGGACCACCGCGATCGCGCGGCGTGCGAGCGCAAGTACCAGGGCACGAAGAGCACCCGCCGGTGCCAGACCCGCGGCGCCTCGGTGTGGCAGGAGCTCTGGTGCCGCCCGCTCGAGGCAGGCGAGGCGCCGTCGCCCGCGCCCCAGGCGCTGCCGGGCCGTGGCTGCGCCTGCGACCTCGGCGCGCCGAGCGCCCCCGGTGAGAGCAATGGCGCGGCCCTGCTCGTGGGACTGTGCGTGGCGGCGGTCGTCGCGCGCCGTCGCCGCTAGTCGCGGCTAGGGGCTCGGCCGCTTCGCGTCGTGCCGCGCTGACGAGACATACGCCGCATGCGACGACTCCCACCCTGCGCGCTCCTCGCGCTCCTCGCGCTCCTCGCCGTCGTCGCTGCTTGCGCGGGCGCGGGCGCGCCCTCGCCGTTGCCCGCACCCGACCCGCGACCCGCGCTCGCGCCCACCCCCGCGCCTCTCGCTCGGTCCGCGAGCCCGTCGGCCGCGACCGGCCCCGCGCCGGCTCCGTCCTCGTCGGTCTTGGCGCTGGCCTCTGGCTCGGCCTCTGGCTCGGCCTCTGGCTCGGCCTCTGGCTCGAGCTCTGGCTCGGCGTCCGCCGCGGCGGTCGTGCACCCGCCGCCCCCGAGGCCCGA
>JADLAB010000413.1 GCA_020848455.1 Polyangiaceae bacterium | reverse complement strand
CGCACGCGTCGCAGTACAGGCTCGGGCCGCAGTCGGTCGAGCCCGGCGTGCAGGTCGGCGCGCAGGACTGCTGCCAGTAGACGCACACCTCGGTGCCGGCGCAGTCGTCGTGGTTGTCGCAGGCGCCATTCGTGGCCGGCACGCACGCCGCGACGCAGTCGAGGCAGGTCGGGCACGAGCCGGTCGCGCAGTCGTTGCACACCTGCCCGGGGCCGCATGCCGAGCCCCCTGGCGTCGCCTGGCACGGGCCGGCGCACACGCCGGTCGCGTAGAGGCACACGCCGCCGGGGCAGTCCGCGGGCGCGTCGCAGCTCGCGGTGGTCGAGGTGGTCGTGGTCGTGCTGCCCGTCGAGCCTCCGGCGCCGGGGTCGATGACGGCCTTGCCGCCGCAGGCGCCGAGCGTCAGGGCGCCGAGCGCGGCGAGGAGCGTCGCGCGGTACGGAGCGCGGGGCGAGAAGGATCGGGTCATGGCTGTCTCCGGAGTGCGCCGACGCCCGGTCGGGCCTGCGGGCGAGGGCGCGGTCACTGGCAGGCGGGCCGATCGGCGACGGGGTCGGGTGCGCCGGTCGGCAAGATCTGCTGCAGGTAGTCGAACTCGTTCTGGCAGAAGCGCCCCGCGGCGTGGCCCGCGACCTCGGCGCGCTCGACGAAGGGCCGCGCCCAGCCGGCGTCCATCAGCGAGGCCGCGAAGTCGCCGCTCGTGTGGAACGCCGGCCCGCCGGGGTCGCTCAGGCCGAGCGAGTGCGCGACCTCGTGCGACAGGGTCGTGCCGATGAGCCCGCCGAGGGCCCACACGGCACAGCTCACCTGGGTGACGCGATCGGCGGCGGGGCAGGCGTCGCCGGAGGTGAAGAGCGGCGCGGCGGCGATCTCCTCGGCGCTCGCCGGGGTGCCGCCGAGATCCGGCCGGAAGGTGTCGAAGAGCGCGTCGAAGGTCGCGTCCGCGCCCTCGATCTGCGTGGCGAGCGCGCCCGGGTGCAGCGAGTAGCCGAAGAGCGACTCCACGAACACGCCGCCGTAGCCGGGGTAGCCATCGAGCTGCGTGAGCGCGTTGTGCCCGCCGATCTTGTCGTAGAGCCGCGCGTTGCCGTTGTCCTTGCCGGGCGTGTTGTCGTAGCCGAGCAGCCCGACGCCGTTCGGATCGGGCCCGCCGAGCTCGACCTCGGCGTAGAGCGCGAAGTCCTCCGGCTCCTCGCTGCGCGCCGCGACGTTCACGCCGCCGTAGTCGCGCGCCACGACCGCGAGCACGCGCTCGCGGATGCGCGCGTCGGCGGCGCGCAGCCCGAAGTGCCGCAGGCTCTCGACGTAGGAGGGCAGGAAGCGCAGCCAGACGACCTGCTTGACCGGCGCCACCCCGAGCACGACCGGGGTCGGGCTGCCGCTCACCGTCGCGTTGCCGAGCTCCGTGACCGGCCGTGCCGTGCCGACGAACTCGCCCGTCGTCGCGCGCAGATCGATGGCCTGACCGAGCGCGTCCTCTTCGTTCAGCACGTAGCGCACGAGCTGGCCCGACACGAATTCGGGCACCAGGCTGAGCGACGCCGGCACGGCGGTGCCACCGTCCGGGGTGAAGGTGCCCTCGAGCTCGATGGTGGTGAGCTCGAAGGCCGGGCCCTGCGCCCCGCCGTCGGGCACCCCCACGAAGCCTCCGCCCGTGATGTCGACGTACTGGCCGAGGCTCGCGGCGGGCGGGGCGAAGCCGAAGATCGCCGGCGTCACGAGGTCGTTCGCGGTCGCGGCTGCCGCGCTCGCGAGCTCGGCGCCGCCGGCGAGCGGGCCATGCCGGTTGACGAGCGACACCGTGCCCTCGAAGTGCCCGGGCTCGATGCCCGCGATGTACGGCGAGAACGGGAAGACGGCCCGCGCGCGATCGAAGGGCTGGAAGGGCCGCGCGGGCACCTCGGTCGGGCCGACGGGCGTGCAGCTCGGCGCGCCGTCGGGCGTGAAGCAGCCCGTGACGATCGCGACCGTCTCGCCCTCGGCGCCGCCGAACAGAAAGCCGTCCCCGACGGCGAGCACGGGGTCGTTCACGAACAGGGCGTCGTTCTGCACCGTGTCGAGCCGCGGCGCGAGCACGGCGTGGACGCCGAGCACCACCGGTCGGCGCGCCGAGGCGTGCCACAGCCCGTCGAGCGCGCTCTCGGCCTCGACCCAGCCCTCGCCGAGGAAGGTGCCGTCGTCGGCCGGCAAGCCCGCCGCGAGCCCGCCGGGCCAGTCGACCTCGGCGCGGTCGTAGTCGACGAAGCGCACCGGCAGGACGAGCTCCGCGCCGCTGCCGTCGAGCTCGCCCGCGAGGTGGAGGCTGCTCGGCCCCGCGAAGTCGGGCACGAAGGAGCTGCCGCCGAGGACCAGCGTGCTGCCGGGCACGAGCGAGCTCGGCGCCAGCGTCTCGAGCCCGATGTCGAGCGTGGGCACGGGCGGCTCCTCGCCGCTGCAGCCCGTGCCCGCGACGAGCGCCGCGAGCGCGAGCGCGCCTGGCCAAAGGCGGGCGGCGCGGCCCGGCAGCGTGCCCTTCACGGGCACGCCCCGGCCGTGAGCCCGGCGCAGAAGTCGTAGAGGTTCTCCGAGCCGTTCCAGCCGTGCACCACGAGGTAGTAATAGCCCGTCTCGGCGATCGGCCAGGTCATCGTCTCGTTCGAGCCGCCGCTCTGGCCGTTCGCCGGGTCGCAGCCGGCCGGCGTCTGCTCGCTGCAGCCCGTCAGGTTCACGCCGTTGCGGTAGATGAGCAGATCGAGATCCTCCTGGCCGTTGCTCTGCGTGAACGCGAGCGTCGAGTACAGGGTCTCGCCCGTGTACATGTAGACCTCGTACCAGTCCTCGTCGCCCGCGCAGATGGCGTTGGTGCTCGAGTGATAGGTGCCCGCGCCGAGGTCGACGGGGCGCGCGCCGAGCGTGTCGTCGTCGTCCTCCGCACCGTCGTCCTGGCAGCTCGTGCAGGCCTGCGCCGTCTTCGTGTACGAGAGCGTGTAGTGGTTCTCGGCCGTGCCCCAGGCGTAGACGCGCACGTAGTAGCTGCCGGCCGGAACGCACAGCGACACCGTCTCGGTCGACCCTAGGCCGTCGCTCTTGCCGATCACCGTGCCGTCGCCCTTGGCGAGCGCGAGATCGAGGTCGGTGGCCGCGCTGCCGCTCAGCGTGAGGGTCACGAGCGAGTCGGCCGCGACGCTGATGCGGTACCAGTCCTCGTCGTCGCCCGAGGGCTCGAGCGGGCAGCTCACGAGGTTGCCGAAGTTGCCGGTCGGCAGGGCGGCGGCGTTCTTGACCTGGGCGAGCGTGTCGTTCTCCTCGTAGCTGTCGTCCTGGCAGACGGTCGCGATCTGACAGGTGTACGAGCTCGGGATGCACTGGCGCGCCGAGGCACCGTCGATCGACGTGAAGCTCGAGGCCGAGCAGTAGTAGTCGGCCGGGCACTCGGCGTCGCTGGCGCACCCCTCGAAGCAGTAGTAGCCGTCGCCGAGGTGCACGCAGTGGTCGTCCGGGCCGCCGCACTGCGCGTCGGCGCTGCACGCGGCGCAGAGCCCGAGCCCGCCGCCGCCGCCGGGATTCGTCACCGTCACCTGGTAGGTGCCGGTCGCGGGGGCCTGCGTCGTGTGATCGCAGGTGCCCGTCTGGTCGTCGTTGTCCTGCGTGACGATCGCGTAATAGACCTGGGCGGTCGAGCCGCTCGACTGCGCTGCGACCGGGTTCGGCACGTCGGCCGCCCAGGTGCCGCTCGCCATGTCGCCGTCGATGAGCAGCATGGTGAGCTGGGTCATCTGGGCGAGGTCGGGCGGATCGCCGGGTGGCGCGAAGGCGTAGTACAAGAGCGGCTCGTACTTGATGCCGACGTCGTCCGACACGACCGCGCCGATCGTGAGGTCGACGACGCTCGACACGTCCTCGGGCGTGTGGTCCACGACGGGGGCCGCGCCGGGGCAATCGGGCTTGGCCGCCGTGCGCAGCACGACGAGGTAGGGCTTCACGGTCTTCGGGTTCTCGAAGTCGTCGGCCGACAGCACGAGCGTGTAGCGGTCGCTCGCGGCGACCTGCTCGGCGGTCGGGCAGAAGTGCCAGGTGCCGGTGAGCTCCGTGTCCTGGGTCAGCGTCGCGCCCTCGATGAGCGGCTCCTCCTGCCCGAGGGTCACACCCGCCGTGTCGGGATCCTCGACGACGATGGGCACGTCGAGGCAGCTCGTCACCTCGAGGTCGAGCGTGGTGCCGCTGCCGAGCGGCTGGATGAAGACGGGGGCGGTCGCGCCCTCGCTCGGCCGCACCTCCACCGTGACGGTCGTGCGCGCCTCGTTCGTGCCGTCCGACGCCGTGAAGTCGAAGGCGTGGATCCCCACGTCGCTCACGAGCGGCGTGTAGCGGAAGATGGCCGTGCCGGGAGCGGTCGTCGCCATGCTCGCGCGGTTCTCGACGCCCCCGAGGTCGCTCGTGAACCCGAACGTGAGCTCGTCGTCGTCCGGATCGGTCGCGCGTACGGTGAGCGCCAGCTGCGCGTTGGCGAAGGCCGTCTGGTCGCCGATGGGCTCGAAGACCGGCGGCTCGTTGGAGCACCCGAGCGCGGCGAGGCACAGCGTGCTCGACACGACGGCGAGACGGACGACGGAGGACGACAGCTCTGCCATGGCGCGCGACACCTCGAAGCAAGTCGTCGCGGGTGCCGCGCCCGCCGCGCAGCCCCCACCACGAGTGTCCCACATTGTAACACCCCCGCGGGCCGCCCGGGCGACGAGTTGTGAGCCGCCCGCGTCGTGGCGCCAGGAGTGAAACGCTGGATCGCCGGCCCTGGTGCGAAAGGTGACCAGTTTTCGTACGTAGACTCACATGGTAGGTGTTCGTGCGCAGCTCGAGAGCCGCACCGGGCGGCTCGCCGACCCGAGAGAACCCGTCGCCGCGGACACCCCGATCCAGCCGGGGACCGCCGAACCGAAGAGGTATCGATCCATGTCTTCGCTCTCCTGGTTCCGTGCACCAAAGACGCTCTGTCTCTCCGTCCTCGTCTCCGCCTTCGGCCTCGCAGGCTGCATGGGCGACGAGCTCGACGCGTACGAGGTGACGAACCTCGACGGCGACGCGGCGTTGAGCGAGCTCGACCCGCTGTTCGACGGCGCGCCCGATCCGTCGAAGCTCGCGGACGAAGGCAAGGCCGACGCGGTCTACCCGGCGAAGTTCGACCTCGTGGCGACGCAGTCGCCGGTCAAGAGCCAGGGGCGCCGCGGCGTGTGCACCATCTTCGCGGCGACGGCGCTGATGGAGCACCTCTACAAGCTCGAGGGCACGCTGCCGAATCCGGACTTCAGCGAGCAGTTCCTGCAGTGGTCCACCAAGGTCGAGGTCGGCGACTACCAGAACACCGACGGCTCGAACGCCGACACGAACCTCGATGCCATCAACCGCTTCGGCATCACCGAGGAGAGCGCCTGGCCCTACGAGTCGAGCGGCTGGAGCACCGCGAACGATCCGGCCTGCACCAAGGCCGAGAACCTGCCGACCAAGTGCTACACGAACGGCGACCCGCCGGCCTCGGCGCTCGCCGCGACGCGCTTCCACCTGCCGCGCGGCCGCTGGGTGAGCCCGCGCGCGCGCAGCATCAAGGCGGTCATGAACGACAAGAAGCAGGCCGTCGTGATCGGCCTGACCTTCTTCTACCAGGCGTGGAACCACCGCGCCGGCACGCTCGTGGCCAACAACGAGTACTGGCGCCAGGGCTACGTCACCTACCCGAACGCCAAGGACAAGACCGAGAGCCAGAAGTCGCCCGCCGGCCACGGCATCCTGCTCGTCGGCTGGGACGACAACCTCACGGTGCAGAAGCGCGACGGCGACGGCAACCTGCTCACCGACGCGCAGGGCAACCCCGACCTCGAGAAGGGCTTCTTCATCTTCAAGAACAGCTGGGGCACCGGCAGCTTCGGCGTCGCGAACCCCTACGGCGACGGCTACGGCTTCATCTCGATGAAGTACGTCGAGGAGTACGCCGGCGCCTACGTGGCCGATCTGCCCGAGGTGAAGGTCGCCGAGGTGTGCAACGACGGCATCGACAACGACAAGAACGGCAAGATCGACTGCCAGGACACCGCCTGCAGTCAGAAGGCCGCGTGCACCGGCGGGACGGCCACCTTCGAGAACACGACGGCCCAGAACATCCCCGACAACGACGCGACCGGCATCTCGAGCGCCATCACGGTGGCGCAGGGTGGCTCGCTCTCGGCGGCGAGCGTGACGGTCGACATCACGCACACGTACATCGGTGACCTGACGGTCAAGCTCGTGCGCGACGGCGGGGGCGAGGTCGTGCTGCACGACAAGGCCGGCGGCAGCGCCGACAACATCCAGAAGACCTTCTCGGTCTCGGCCTTCAACGGGCAGGACATGGCGGGCACGTGGCGGCTCGTGGTGAGCGACACCGCCAAGACGGACACGGGCAAGCTGAACCGCTGGAGCCTCGAGCTCAAGACCGGCGCCAAGGCGGCGACCAGCCTGTACGAGAGCACCCAGGCCGTGGCGATCCCGGACGACGACCCCACCGGCGTCAAGACCACCATCAGCGTGCCCGACGCCGGCAGCATCAAGGCCCTGAAGGTGCGCGTCACCATCGACCACGCGTATCAGGGCGACCTCACGCTCAAGCTGCGGCGCGCCAGCGGCACCGTCATCACCTTGCAGCAGGCCGACGGCTCGAGCGGCGACTTCGGGACCAAGACCTTCACGCCGACCAACTGGAACGGCGTCTCGTCGGCGGCCACCTGGAGCCTCACGGCCATCGACGAGGCCGCCTCCGACGTGGGCACGCTCACGGGCTGGAGCCTCGAGGTCACGCGCTGACGAGCGACGGCACGCACCCTGCGCGCGGGCACGCGCGGCGGTCCGGAGGGACCCTCGCCGAGCCCGCGCGCCGCGCGCGCCGAGGGGCGGCAAGATCACAAGAATCTTGACGACCCGACGGTTAGGTGCCAACGAGCGCAGCCGGGGGGCGGTCGCAGCACCGCCCGTCGAGCGAGGCCCGTGGATCGAACGCCGGGGCATCGCAGGCTGCCGGCGCCGGGTGCTCCGGGCACCCGAGGACGACGGAACGAAATGGCGAAGCTGGAGCGCGGAATCCCCCTGGTCGAACGCATCATCGAGCGGCTCGCGCCCCACGTGTCGGTGCGCGGGGCGAGCGAGACGGAGCTCGACGCGCTCGAGTCCAAGCTGATGGTCGAGCTGCCCCCGACCCTGCGGCGCTTCCTCGAGTTCGACTACACCTTCAAGAGCTTCGGCAAGCGCTGGCGTGGGCGCGAGCGCTTCGGCCGCCACCCGCAGAACCCGCGGCCCCGCATCACCTCGCTCACCAAGCTGGCCGAGGCGACGACCGAGTTCGGCTGGCTCGTGACGCGCATCCGCGCGCGCGTCATCCGCCTGCCGAACCTGCCCGGCCACCCCTGGAACGCGCTCCTGCTCGGCGAGGCGCGGCACGACGGCGAGCTGCCCATCCTCGGCCTCGTCAACGAGGAGTCGAGCGTGCACGTCTTCGTGCGCTACAGCGCCTTCGACCTCTACCTGGTGGAGCAGTCGGGGATCTACGAGCTCAGCGAGTCGCAGCGGCTCGACGACATCGAGTCGCACGTGGCGCTCAATCCGGTGCTCACGGCCCTCATGCCCGACGAGGAGCCCGAGGGCGCGTTCTAGGGGGAGACTCTGGGGTCGAGGACCCTTGGGCGGCATCCGGACGGGCCACGCGCCAGCCCTGGAGCCTTGGCCTCTGAGCACGCGGCATCAGGACGAGCCGACAATCCGCGGCGGATTTTCGAGGAGTCCCCGACTGGGACCACCCCCTCTCCTCCGGGAGAGGGGGCCGGGGGGCATAGGCGTTAATAGTCTTTGGTTGCGGTGGTCCCGGAGTGCGACACAAGACGAAGGCGAAACGCGTCG
>JADLAB010000412.1 GCA_020848455.1 Polyangiaceae bacterium | reverse complement strand
TCGGGCTCGATCTCGCCCGCTTCCGGCGCGCGCTCGACGACCACACCCACCGCGCGAAGCTCGCGGCCGACGCCGTCGCCGCCTTCCGCGCGGAGGTCGGCGGCGTGCCGAGCTTCACGGTCGGCGCCTTTCCCATCAAGGGGGCGCAGCCCTTCGAGGCCTTCAAGAAGCTCATCGACGCCGAGCTCGCGGCGTCGCGCTGAGCGGCGGGGGCGGCGCTCGACTCGGAGGGGCTCGCGGTCGTGGGCGCGCGGCCGCTACGGCCGCGGGGCGACGCGCAGCACCTCCGTGCCGGGCCGAGCCACGTAGCTGACGCCGTCGTTCGACACGGCGACGGCCGAGGGCCGCTGTTGCAGCCACTCGCGCGCCAGCTCCTTGCCGGTCGCGAGGTCGAAGGAGCGCAGGAAGTAGTTGCCGTCGACGTGCGCGGCGAAGCGGCCGTCGGTCGAGGTGAAGAGGTGGCCGAGGAAGTCCTGCTCGATGCGCCGGAGCTGCGTCCCCGAGGCGTCGACGCGCGACAGGCCGCGCGGCTCGACGAGCAGCGCGCCGCCGTCCGGCAGCAGGGTGACGCTGCCCTGCACGGCAGGGAAGAGCAGGCGGCTCGCCCCGTCGGCGACGGCGACCCGCTCGACGCGCGCCGGCGGCTGCACCCACTCGTGGTTCTGGGGCGTGCCCCGCTCGTACGCGCCCGCCTGCTCGCGCGTGGCGTAGGCGCTCGCGTCGGCGGCGAGCGACTCGACCGGCTGCTTCGCCTCCACGGTCCTCTCGAGCTTGCCCGCCCCGGGATCGACGACGAGGACGGTCCGGCCCTCGGCCGCCACGATGCGGTCCGAGCCCCACGCGAGCCGCGGCGCCCGCAGCGCGACGGGCACGCGCTCCGGTCGGGCGCCCGGCTCGCGCCGCACGATGAGGATGGTGCCCGCATCGCCCGCCACGAACGCCGCGGCCAGGCGCGACGCGTCCGGCGCGAACGCGAGCGCCGTGATGCGGCCAGGGAGGCGCTCCGACTCGTAGGCCGCGCGACGCGTCTCGGCGTCGCGCACGCGCAGGATCACCTGGCCCGACTCGCCCACCTCCGACTCGGCGAGCGCGAGCGCCCGGCCGTCGGCCGACACGGCGAGGGCCTGGATGGCGGGTGGGAAGGCGATGCGCTCGACCGATCCGTTCTTGTGGGCGACGAGCACGACGCCCGACGAGCTCACGGCCAGCGCGGCGGGGGCGGGCTCGAGCGCCCGCTCGAGGATCAGGCGTTGCTCGCGGAAGTCGAAGATCCGCAGGGCCGTGCCGCCGCTGCCGGAGCGCAGACACGCGAGCCGCTCGCCGTTCGGCGCGAGGACGATGTCGGCGTCGCAGCCCGTGTGGATGGAGGTGTCGGTGTAGTCGCTGCCGAGGCGGTAGCGCTCGACGGTGACCGAGCTCACGAGCACGTAGCGGCCGTCGTGCGCGAGCAGGACGTGCTCGAGCGTGGTCCTGAAGTCCTTCGGCGGCTCGCCGTCGAGCGACAGGGCGCCGCGCCCGCGAAAGAACGCGTAGCGCGAGCCGTCCGAGCTCACGGCCTCGAGGGTCTCCCGCGTCCGGAACGAGCGGTCGACGAGGCCGGTCGCCGGATCGAAGCGCACGAGCTCCCGCGTGCCCGCGACGACGAGGCCGCGCTTGCCCCAGCTCGCACCCTGGGGCTCGAAGGAGAGCTTCGCCACGCGGCCGACCGCCCCCGTCTTCGTGTCGACGATGCGGAGCGAGCCCGCCGAGCCCGGGTCGCAACCCGTGCAGGCGACCGCCACGGCGTCCCCGCTCGGCGCGAAGCGGAGCGCGCGCACCACGGGTCCGTCGGGCCGATCGCAGGTGACGCCGCCGAAGCGGTGGAGCTGTCGCTCCGGCGGGCAGAGGGGGCTCTGTGCGACGACCGCGCCCGTCGCGACCTCGCGGATGCGGACCCAGCTCGGGTAAAAGGCGATCGCCTCGGCCTCGGCCGCGGCGTAGAGCCGCCCGTCGTCCGAGATGGCGAGGGCGCGCGCCTCGGGCGGATGCTCGGTGGGGATCGCGGCGGGCGCGCCGGGCACGGGTGGCGCGGGCGGCAGGAGGTCCGAGGCGAGCCGCTCGTCGCCGGGCCCCGGCGGCGCCTGCGAGCCGGAGGGCACGGTCGGCGGACCCGCGTCGGCGCCGGCTCGCGAGCGGTCGCCGCAGCCGGGCAAGAGCGCGAGCGCGAGGGCCGCGGCGACGGTGCGGACGGCGAGGGTCGCGCGTGCCATCAGGGTGCCACCCGGGCGACCGGGAACGAGGGCGTCATGCGCGAACTCTAGGTCGCGGCCGCCCGCGGCGGCCAGACCGCTTTACAGGGCGCGCAAACTAGGGGAAAAAGAGCGTTCCCATGCAATTTTACGACCCCCACCTCTATCGCTACATCGACGGCTGGCACAGCCCGCGGCTCGGCATGCACATGCCGATCGTCACCTACGGCCACGCCGGCCACCCCCTCTTGCTCTTCCCGACGGCGCAGGCCGACTTCCTCGAGTACGAGCGCTGGCTCATGATCAAGGTGCTCGAGCCGCACCTGTTCGCCGGCCGTGTGCGCGTCTACTCGATCGACAGCATCAACAAGCACGCCTGGATGAACAAGAGCGTCTCGATCCCCGAGTGCGCGCGGCGCCAGGCGCTCTACATGGGCTACGTCGAGGAAGAGGTGGTGCCCTACATCCGGCACCACTCGAACGGCCAGCGCATCTGCACGAGCGGCGCGAGCTGGGGCGCCTTCCACGCCGCCAACGCCCTGTTCCGCCGCCCCGATCTCTTCGACTCGACCGTGGCGATGAGCGGCTTCTACGACCTCGAGCCGCTCTACACGAAGGGCTACAAGAGCGACGAGGTCTACTTCAACAACCCCGTCGCGTACCTGTCGAACATGGCCGAGGGCGGCACGCTCGATCTGTTGCGCCACGCCTGCCAGATCCACATCCTGACGGGCCAGGGAGCCTACGAGGCGCCGAAGAAGAGCGAGCAGCTCTCCGAGGTGCTGTGGCAGAAGGGCATCTGGCACAACCTCGACAAGTGGGGCCACGACGTCGACCACG